>DAOVSA010000029.1 GCA_030633635.1 Candidatus Altarchaeota archaeon | reverse complement strand
TACTCCTGTCTGGAGCAACTCTCTACCAATGGTACAAAAGAAAGGGGGTTGTCGAGTAAATGAAAAAATGATTGAAAAAGTTCTCGCAGCTAGCGGGCCTACAGAATTGGTTAAGGTTACGGAGCACCCACCTATAATGTCCCAAGAAGTCCTCGTACTCATCTTGATATTCATTTTCGCGGTTTTCAGTTACAGATGGTTCAGAGGTGGGAGACTGGATGTGCATAATATGTGGGAGGAACTTATGGGCAAAAGGTGATTTTTCTGAGGTTAAATGATAAATAGTAGCTATATCCTCGCCCTATCGAATCCCTCTTTATTGAGCGGCCGGGTCGCATCCAAACCAAGTTTTGATGTTAGATCACCTGCGGAAGGATCTAGACTCGAACCTTTGACTCCTTTGATTAAAATAAGATCTTTTTGGGCTTGAAACCTTGTGGCTATTGCCCATTCAACTTCCTCTGGGTTATGTATATCTATATCTGAATCCACGATCACGACATGTTTTAAACTCGGATGTGCCTCGAACGCCGCCATTATATCCCTTCTTGGATCCTCTTCCGTTGTTTTCTGGATTGAGATTACAGCATGTAGCCAACCAGATCCCCCGGTGGTTAAACAAACATCTCTCACGTGCTTTCCGATCCTTCCATATATTAATACTTCCCTTGGCATACCCATCAAAATCCGGTGTTCTTTTCCTCCCGGCAAAATTGAGTGATAAATCGCCCGAGTTCTATACATCATTTGGGTCAACTCGACCACTGGTTGTTCTCTAACCCGGTCATAAGTTCGTGTAATATCAACAAATGGGCCCTCTTTTGTTGTTTTTCTGGTGATATGGCCCTCCAGAATAATCTCTGCATCCGGAACCTCTAAATCTACAGTTTCGCATTTGATTAGATCCAAACCATTAAGTAATGCGGATGCTATCTTTAGTTCATCCTCCTGAATTGGAATGGAGGTTGAGGCAGCGAGTAAAATGGCGGGATGCAGACCGATAGCAATTGCAATCTCCAGATCTTCACCTCTCTCGATTGCCCGCTCATAATAGGTATAGGTATCCCTTGGCACCAATCGAATGGCTAATTTATCTTTTTTCATGACCATTAGCCGATGAAATGACATATTTCGCCCATACTCTGGATCTCTAGTTACGACAACCCCAGAGGTTATATATTTCCCCCCATCTTTTGGATAATATTTCGAGATGGGCAATTCATTCAAATTTGGCTCGGCGATATGGTCTTTCACCTCTCCGTCTGATTTAATCCTCGGATTTTGGGGATTTTCTATGGCGTTAAGCAAACTTCGTATGTTTAGACCAAATAGCTCGTCCATTTTATCCCTATTTGCGCATAGATTCCCTAACACTCGAAATTTGAGATCAGATTGTGAGTTTAGTTCAAATAATAGAGTTTTATCTTCGAATTCTGCCAATTTGGATGGAATATCATTGATACCTGATTCAAACTCCATATCCACCGCATTTAGAATTTCATGCAACATAAATTTGAATTAGATTTAGTATTATTAAAGGTGATTGGGTAAAATTAGTATTAAATCATCTATAAATAAGTATTTATTTAAAATTGTTACTAAAAATATCCATCACTAAAATTTAAATTAATACTCCAAATAGTTACATAAAATGAAAATTAAAAGGGTAAATGTCCTTTCATTTGCAATCTCGGATAAAGTGGAGCAAAAGCTCGATAAAAAATTTGGGGGTAGGGAGAAAAAGGGAGACGAGATATTGAAAGGGTACACCCCTCTGTGCAAATTCCGTCTTAAAAGGATGAAAGAGGTGGGACAAGCAGGATTAGGGGCAAAAAAATACATTACTCTGGAGGATTATCTTTATGTCAGTCTAACTAATGCGGACATATATCTCTGGGACAAACAATGGAAAAAGATAAAACAATTGGATCTGCTGAGAAAGATAATAGATTACCCGAAGGAATCAGTTGAAGTCCTGGGGCGGTTAGTTGAATATGGTAGTACGCCCCGTAAGGATATAAACAAGGACATTGTGGATGAATTAGCGAGAGAGGGCATAGCTTATATATATGAACCCAGATCCAGAAAGGTTGCAAAAGCAATTTTGTATGTGATCGAAGAGTTAGAGGCGGATGCACATGATGAGATGTTGACCCAGGATGTTGTTACCGTTGTTCCAGAGTATCACATAGACTTTGAAGATCCCAGATACAATATGGATCATTTTTTTGAGACGATCGATATTCTCGATGAGTCATACATAAAACATCCCATTAAATACTCGCCAGATAAACTTGCTACATTACTTGAATGGTTATCTAACGGCAGGGTGGTACTCGATGAATTAATCTATCTGCCATGTATAACACACAATTACTCCAAGCATATGAGAGAGGGAATGGGGCATGATCTATATTTTCCACTTTGTTTTAAGGGGGATAAGAAAAAGGTAAAAAAGTACAAACAATTCGTAAAATTGAAGCCGATAGCACTTATGACCAAGATAGATACGCCGTATTCAATCCCCTTAGAGACGTCAACAATAAATTTTTCGGATGTTGTAGATTTGGAAGGGGTCAAAAAAGTTATAAAGGATACAATAATATACCCTATTTCACATCCCGATCTTGCCAAGGAATTTGGAATGAAAGGCGGCGGAAGTATGCTATTATATGGTCCTCCCGGATGTGGAAAAACCTACATAGCCAAAGCCATAATCGGCGAGTGCAACATGCCATTCTTCAATGCAAATGCTAATGATATTGCAGGTAAGGGAGAGGAAGGGGTAAAAAGAATTCACACCATCTTTGAAATGGCAAATCGATACTCCCCATCGGTAATATTTTTCGACGAAATCGATGCCGTTGGGGGTAAGAGAGTTTCAACACAGGACACACAGGCAAGGAAGGAAATAGATCAACTTTTGACAGAGATGGATGGAATAGAGAGTTTAAAACAAGATGTGTTGATCATTTCAGCTACCAATTCGCCATGGGATGTAGATCCGGCACTGAGAAGGGCAGGGAGATTTACAAGACAGATTTTTGTTCCACCACCTAATTCCGATACCAGAATTAAGATATTCCAGATTTGCACTAAAGACAAACCTTTATCGGATGACATTAACTTTGAAAAACTGGCGAAACTGATAAAAGGCTATTCATCCGCAGATATCAAAGCAATTTGTGATGAAGCAGCGGAAATTCCCTGGGAGGAGGCGATACAGGGGGGCGTTGAAAGAAAGATCGAGATGAGGGATTTTCTGGCAGTGCTAGATGAACATAAATCCTCTTTAATTCCCTGGTTTAAGACCGCGGAGAAAGAAATAAGGAATGTTGGTGAGATCGATGTATATGAGGAGTTTGCTAAACACATACTGAAATATGCCGGTGGGGTGGATCAGGCTAAAAAACCAGAGATCGATTTTTCCAATGTTGGGGGATTAGAACATGTTAAGGAGGAGATTAGAAAGGGAATAATCTATCCAATAAAGCGTCCGGAATTAGCCGAACAGTTCGGAACAAAAATTGGCGGCGGGATATTATTGTATGGTCCACCGGGCTGTGGAAAGACTTATGTGGCGAGGGCGACCGCTCGCGAGTGTGATGCATCTTTCTTTAATATAAAAATCACAGATATTTTGTCCAAGAAAGAGGGTGAAAGTGAAAAAAATATCCACGAGATCTTTGAGAGGGCAAGTAGAAACACCCCCGCGATCATATTCTTTGATGAACTTGATGCTATTGGGGGTGCCAGGGGTTTAACACAGAAACGTGCTGAAAGAAGACTTGTAAATCAACTTTTATCGGAGATGGATGGTTTTGAGGAGATTCATGGTCTTATGGTAATCGCAGCGACTAATGTTCCATGGGAAATAGATCCTGCACTGAGAAGAGCCGGGAGATTTACCAAACAAATCCTTGTTCCTGCACCCGATCTCGACACGAGGATTAAGATCCTTCAAATCTATACAAAAAATAATCCTCTATCAGAGGGCGTCGATCTTAAGGAATTGGCAAAACTAACAGACGCTTACTCCTCAGCGGATATCAAAGCAATTTGCGAGGAAGCAGTGGAAATTCCGTGGGAGGAAGCACTACGGGGGGGTAAAGAAAGAAAAATCACGATGAGTGACTTCTTTAAGGTGATGGATGGACGAAAATCCTCGTTGATTCCCTGGATTGCGGTGGCAAAGCATGGAATTATGGATAGTGGAGAGGAGAAACTATATAAAGATCTCTTAGATAATATGTCGAGGTTTGAAGAATCTTGGAGAGAGAACAGAGATTTTCTAGGACTGGTGCAAGAGGAAAAAAAGAGATTATCTATCTATAAAACTACAAAGGAAAAGAAGGTCAAGAAGAAGGGCGAATTAGTACTAGGTTATACATACCTCGAAGAGGAAGATAAACCCAAGAAAAGTTTTGAATTATTTATAAATGCAGTCCTACATGGTTTTCGAGGATTATGTATCACCAGAACCAATCCAAAAAGAATCCGAGATGAGTACAACCTACAAAAAACACCAATATTGTGGTTGACAGATGTGCAAACAGACAAAGAGACAGTCGTTGCTCCACAGCTTGAACAATTATTCTCCCTGATAAATGAGTTCATCAAGACAGATGATAGAAATATCGTGCTGTTGGATGGAGTGGAATACCTAATCAGCAATAATGATTTCAGTAAAGTGTTGCATCTCATACAGTATCTGAGGGATCGAATTTCTGAGCGAAATTCAATCTTAATAATGCCTATTAACCCTGCAATATTTGATAAAAAGGAATTAAAACAATTGGAACGGGAAATGGATGTGGTAGAGAGGCATACTGGCGGGGGCAGTTGAAATGAAGATTAAAAAAATAAACGTATCAGCATTCATGATCTCTGCAGATTCTGAACGAAAAATCGTTGAAAGATTTAGAATGAGCAAACTACAGGGGGGCTACTTACCTCTGGGTAAATTTAAACTTTTAAGAGTGAAAGAAACCCAAAAGGGATTCCTGATCAAGAGAAAGGAGCGCACCATTAAGAAAAATTATTTCTACGTCGATTTGACTGAAGGATATCTGTACTGGGCGGGTACATCTCTTGGCATGTTTGGTGAATCATTAGAGATTAGAACATCTGATATCGTGAAAAAACTGATAAACCTCCAAGTGAAATCGATAGAAGTTTTGGGGCAACTACTTGAACAGGGTAGTACGCCCTACCACGAATTAAATGCCGATGTGCTGGATAAATTTGTAAAAATGGATATGGTCGAGGTCTATAAGCCAAAGACCGAGAAAACGGCAGGGGCAATTAATTTCTTTATGGATGAGATGGGTGGGAAGGTGCCTGAGATACGAACAATAAAAAAACAGGTTCAGGTAACTTCAGAATATTACATAAAGATAGAAGCCCCCAAATACAATTTAACCTCTTTTTTAGATGTGTGTGATACCATCGATGGATTATATAACAAAGAACCAATTAAGTACCCTATAGATAAGATATCTGGTGTGATGGGGGCATTGTCCGGTGGTGATGTGGATATAAGCCTGGAGGAGATAATCTATATTCCTTTCTTAACTCGTGCACCTACCGGCGAAGAGGAAGTTACGCACGATTTTTACTTTCCCGTTTGTTTTAAAGGTGATCAAGATATAAAACGATATGAAAAAGAAGTAAAATTAGAGCCGATATCATTGAGTGTTGAGATGGGTGTAACCGGAGCGGTTCCAGTAGAAAAACAGCTGATAACCTTCGCGGATGTGGGGGGGTTAGAAAATGCAAAAAAAGAGATTCGAGACACCATAATCTATCCGTTTACACAACCCGAGTTGTCCGAGAGATTTAGAAAGGGCGGCGGCGGCGGCATACTACTTTATGGTCCACCCGGATGTGGGAAGACACAAATAGCAAGAGCTGCAGTCGGTGAGTGCGGGGTGTCTTTTTTTAATGTAAACATCAGTGACATTCTTCAAGGAGAGGGGGATGAGGCAAAGAATATTCACGCTGTATTTGAACAGGCAAATAAAAATGCACCAGCAATCATATTTTTTGACGAAATTGATGCCCTTTGTAGTCGTAAGGGATCATTAGACGGTATAAAAAAACGAATATTAAATCAGTTCTTGATGGATATGAGTGGGGTAGAAGGTCTAAGTAAAGATCTATTGATTATTGCATCAACGGATACTCCATGGGATTTAGACCCTGCATTGAGGCGATCTGGTAGATTCACCAAGCAAATCTTCATATCTCCTCCAGATTTTAATGCTAGGGTTGAGATATTTAAGATTCATGCTAAAGATAGACCGATAGGAAATATTGATTTCGAAAAACTTGCGGAATTGACAGATGGCTATTCTGCCGCAGATATCGAAGCAATCAGTAACAATGCTACGAATATCCCGTGGGAAGAAGCAGTACACGGTGGTGAGGAAAGAGACATAAAGATGGATGATTTCCTGGAAGCAATTACTCAACAGAAATCCACCCTGATTCCATGGTTCAAGATAGCTGGAAAACAGATAAGAACCAGCGGCGAGGAAGAAACATATAAGGATCTTTTCAATACTATACTAGAATTCGATAAAAAAAAGATTACACGCGAAACAACAGATAAATTCTCACTTATGTTAACAATAGAGAAAGAAAGAATTGAAAATGCTAGAAAGAATCTGGTGAATTTTCAAAGTGAGAAAGAGAATCTTGAAAAGAAAATCGAACTAGCTAAAACGAAACATCAACAGGGTGAGTTGGATGAAGAAATTTATAAGGATATAATTGAAGACTATCAAAAACGATTGATCGAAATTGAATTGAAATTGAAAGAAATACAAGCTATATTGGGTTCCGAACTCACCCCCTGAGTACAAACATACCATTTTTCTCTATTGATTGTATCTCATCGTTTATAACCATTTCTCGCACTTTTATCCTGATCATGAGGGATACAAGAAAAATTCACGAAGTGAATTTTTATGCCGAAGATATGGGAAATTGTTCTGAACAATTTCCATACAGAAATTCCTCATAGGAATTTCTTGTAAAGTTATACTTTATCTTACGGTAAAAAAAGAGAATATACGAAGTTATTATAAATAGATCCAATATAATAAATAAAATTAATGATCAGGAGATTTAAATGACAGTAGT
>DAOVSA010000043.1 GCA_030633635.1 Candidatus Altarchaeota archaeon | reverse complement strand
ACTCTTTACCCCGGACATGGACCTTCCGGGACGGGAGAGGATATAAAGAGGGTTTATAATCTATTTTTTGGTGTAAAAATCTGATATAAAAAATAAAAATAAAAAAATGAAATCCATGTTTGATTCACAAAAAAAAGATATGTTAAGGAAATTCAACAAAGCACTGGCCAGAAATGAGGTAGATGAAGCCATAATACCCCTGGTGAAATTCATAAATTCTCTTGACGATTATTACACAACATCGAGTTGTTCCGGAAGAATCTCCCTGTTTCATGATCTCGGATCAAAAAAGGATAGTAAGCCTTTGAGCAAGTGGCACCGGGAAATTGAGTTTGAAGAGATCAGTGATCCAATTGGTGAGATCATTAATCTAATTGATGAAAACGGCATAAATATAAAACAGGGAGGTATTATCTGGTTTAAATATGAGCCAATGATCATTCACCTGGTTGCAAGATCCCTGGAACAGGCAATCGTGGTTCTAAATCTTGCACTAAAGTCTGGCTTTAAGAGATCAGGAATTCAGGTGTTGAAGCCGGGAAGATATATGGTTGAGATCTGCAGTACTGAGCGAATTGACACCCCGATTATAAACAATAAAAAACAACTGGTGTCAAATGAGTATCTGAAATACCTGGTAGGCTTAGCTAATAAGAAATTTCAAACAGGAATACTAAAGCTGGAAAGATTTGAAAGGGAATTGGAACTGGCAAAAGATATGTGCTGAATTCATTTTAGTTTTGTACTTTATTTTTTATACGAAATGTAATATAACCTAACGTAATATAACCTAACCATGATGAAACCAAAAGAGATAAGAAAAGGGGTCTGGGAATTTAAAGAAGATGGTATGAATGTTCCCGGCAGGATATATGCCACCCCAAATATCATGGAAGGTATAGAAGAGGGTGTACTCCGCCAGGTATCAAATGTCGCAAAATTACCCGGGATTCAACGTGCGTCTTTTGCGATGCCGGATGCACATTACGGTTATGGTTTCTGTATAGGTGGAGTTGCGGCGTTTGATCTTGAAGAGGGAGTTATAAGTCCCGGCGGGGTTGGATATGATATCAACTGCCTGCCAGCGAAAACCCAGGTTCTGATGAGTGATGGCAGTCCGGAAAATATAGGAAACGTCGAACTCGGGGATAAGGTTCTGGTCTATGACTATGAAAAAGAAAGATTAAAAACCTCTCGCGTGCTCTTAACACTAAGCCGAATGGATGATATCTTTGAAATTTTGACTTCACATGGGCATAGAATCGAGGCCACAAAAGATCATCCCTTTCTCACACCATGGGGAATGGTACCAATGAAATCAATCGCTTTGGGGGGGGAAATCGCACTTTACTTTGAAGATTTGATGTGGGATACGGTAAAATCGATCAGATTAAAAAAGAGGGATGTTGATGTCTATGATTTCACCGTGAAAAACAAGCACCACAACTTCATTGCCGATTCGTTTGTTGTTTCAAATTGTGGTGTTCGCCTATTAACAACTGATCTGAATATCGAGGATGTGAGATCTAATCTAAAACCTTTAATCGATAAATTATTCAGGAATATCCCATCTGGAGTTGGAAGTAAGGGAAAACTCAGGATATCTGAATCAGAGCTGGACGATGTTGCAATAAATGGGGCAAAATGGGCGACAGATCATGGACTCGGTGAAAAAGAAGACTTAAAACACATAGAAGAAAACGGATGCATTGAAGGTGCAGATCCGAAGAAGATAGGAAAAAGGGCAAAGCAAAGGGGACTGCCGCAACTTGGAACTTTAGGGTCTGGAAATCACTTTTTAGAGGTTCAAAAGGTTGATCAGATATTTAATAATACTGTGGCAAAAAAATTTGGAATTGCAGAAGGTGACGTAACCTTAATGATTCATTGCGGAAGCAGAGGGTTTGGATACCAGGTGGCAGATGATTACATAAAAATTATGCTCGGGGCATCCCAGAAGTATAATATCCCTCTTCCAGACCGGCAGCTGGCTTGTGCCCCCATAAATTCAGTTGAGGCAGAGAATTATGTAAAAGCGATGTATTGCGCGGTTAATTACGCTTTCTGCAATCGAGAAGTTATCACACAGTGGGTGAGAGAAACCATTTATAATATTTTTGGCGATTGTGAAGTCAATCTCTTGTACGATGTCTGTCATAACATCGCAAAATTTGAGGAACATGAGATAGACGGCAAGATGAGAAAGGTTTGTGTACACAGAAAGGGTGCAACCAGGGCATTTCCTGCCGGGAGAAAGGAAATACCGGCGATTTATAGGGATACAGGACAACCCGTGTTAATCCCGGGAGATATGGGAACCGCTTCCTACGTTCTGATCGGAACCGAAAGAGCGATGGAAGAAACCTTTGGCAGTACCTGTCATGGGGCAGGCAGGGTAATGTCAAGATCCGGTGCAAAGAGAAAATTTAGTGGCGAGGAAGTCAAAAGACGGCTTGAACAAAGAGGGGAGGTCATTAGGGCGACGAGCCCAAAGGTTTTGGCAGAAGAGGTTCCGGAAGCGTACAAGGATATCGATGAGGTAATCAAAAGCGTTGAATTATCGGGATTATCTGAGAAGGTTGCAAGATTGATCCCCTTGGGCGTTGTGAAGGGTTAATCCAATTTTCACTTTGTATCTTGTGTTTAATCATATTTTTATACCCTATTTCTTATACCCATTTCATACTTACATTCTTCAATGTCTTATCCCATATCTTAATATCAAAAATTAATTAATAATATTATTAAAATATTATCAAATTTCAAAATGAGAGGTTCGAGGGGTATCCGGCATAAGACCCGGAATTTGAGACTGAAGGTTAGAGATAAACGCAGAATAAGAATAAGGAGGTATCTACAGACATTTGATCTGGGGGATCTGGTCGCAATAGCCATAGATCCGCGTTATCAATCGATACCCCATCCGAGATTTAACGGGAATGGAGGCAGGATTGTTGGTAAACAGGGTAGAGCGTATTATGTGCAGATCCGGGACGGGGAAAAAATAAAAAAGATACTGACAACACCGGAACATCTGGTGAGTTTGAAAACATAAAATAATGTGAGAATAAAAATAAAATGGACATTGTCGAACAGAAGGTGGTCCCCTTGGCCCGGGTTAGGGAGATCTTGGAGAAAGTTGCAGAAGGATATACAGAAGAGGGGAGAGAGTTATTATACGAACAAAAAAGGGCATTGGAGCATGCAAGAAGATTTCCAAAGCTAAGTGTAGCTGAGACAGAGGAGTTGATCTCAAACTTACAGGATTTTAATTTAAAGCCGGAGCAGATCATCAAGATATGCGATCTGTTGCCGGAAACGGTAGATGATGTCAGGGCGATATTTGAAAAAGAACGGTTTAGATACACCGAAGATGAAATAAAAAAAATAATCGATTTGGTCGCCCAATACAAATAATAAAAGTATATAACGGGATGAGATGTACGTGCAAAAGGATGAGTGGGTCAGGGTTATAGATTATCTATTAAAGGGAAAAGCTGGATTGCCACCATATAAACGAAAACCAATCGCACAGGTGATTGGAGAACAATATTTCTCATTACTTGAGGTAGTTCCACGTAAAGATATTCATTTTGAACTCGGGGAGAGGATTTATATAGGAGGGGATGTAAGGGAGAAGGTAGACCACATAGAAAGGAGGATAAAATATGAATGGCTTACCCCAACAGCAAAATCCGAGTTGCCGATAATCTTGGAACAGATAGTACGTGACCACGAGGATGTTTTCATCCAGTTTTACAATACCTCAGGCACGATAAGTCTCAGGCAACATAAGCTCGAAAGATTGCCAAGAATTGGAAAGAAACACCTGAGGGCAATCTTGGATGAGAGAGAAAAGCGGCCATTCAAAAACTTCGAGGATTTGCACCAGAGATTGAAGAGTCTTCCTGACCCTGTGAGGGTTATAGCGGATGAAATTGACATAGAACTCAAAGGAGAAAGTAAGTACCGATTATTTGTGCCGGTAGTAAGAGAGTGGAGTAATCGATGAATGTAAAATGCTCGAAAAACTGGAAAAATCACTTCTGGAAGCGCCAATCATCAAAAGAGGAGATTATAATTATTTTATTCATCCAATAACTGATGGAATACCTAAATTAGAGCCTGCTCTTTTACGGGAGATTTCTTCTGCAATAATTGAGATCGCTGACCTGGATGTTGATCTGATAGTGACGATAGAGGCGATGGGCATCCACATTTCTACAATGCTGTCGGATATGACGGAAATCCCAGTCAATATAATCAGAAAAAAGCAGTATTGGCTCCCGGATGAGGTTATCCTGGACCAGAAAACAGGATATGGTGGGGGAAAATTGTACTTAAATTCGATAAAAAAAGGTGACAGGGTTTGCGTAATCGATTCAGTAATTAGCACGGGCGGTACGATGATTGCAGCACTTACCGGACTTAAACAAGTTGATGCAGATATAAAGGACCTGGTTGCAGTAATTGAGCGGGGCGACGGAGTCAAAAGAGTAAAAAAAGAGACCGGATTTGATGTAAAGACCCTGGTCAAAGTCGATGTTGTAGGTAAAAAGGTGAAAATTCTGGAGGAATTATGAGGGCAATACTTTTTGATCTGGACGGCGTTCTGATAGATTCATTTGAATCCTGGTTTCTTGCATTCAACAAAACCCTGCGTAAATTCGGACTGGATGAAGTAACCCGGGAAGAATTCAGGGAAAAATACTGGGGCCCGGAGCTAAAGGATACTGCCAAAAGGATTGGACTTGATAAAGACGCCATAAAATACTGTAATTTACAGCATATTAATCTTATCAGACATGCAACGCTTTATCCTGTGGTAAAAAAGATTTTAAAATCAATAAAAATAAAAAATAAGTTTAAAATGGGACTAGTTACAAACACGCCCCGAAAAAATGTCCGCGTTGTGTTAAAGAGGTTCAGTCTATGGGAATATTTTGATGTCGTGATCGCCGGAGATGACGTAAATAAAGGCAAACCAAACCCGGAGATGATAACGAAGGCGTGTAACCTGCTCAACGTAAAGCCCCAAGACACGATCCTGGTCGGGGACACCCAAGCCGACGTTGCGGCCGGAAGAGCCGCGGGTTGTACGGTCATCGGGATAAGAACGAAGGGAGACCTAAGAATTAAAAAATTCGAAGATCTTTATTCCATTTTGGAGGTCATGTAACCTTGGAGATGTAGGTATGAAATAGTTTGGATATACTACCCAATTGGAGTTATATCCGAAGTACTTCGGATATAAATTGTTATATGAAATCGCTACGCCTTTTGAATAAAGCATATTACTTCATCAAAAATTTGAAATAATGAATTCTATTAATCTAATAATTAAATATCCTAAAACTGCTATTAAAATATTGGTAATTACCTTATTTCTGATACTCTCTTTATATTTTTTAGGAAATGCTCTCCTCAAATATTCCCTAGTTCTTAACTGCATTATTAGAGCACGTAAATGGGTATAATAACTATGATATTCCATTTCTAAATCGTAAGTACCTAGTTTAAGATTGTTCTTCATTACTATTCGAACCAACTCAAGAAATATAAAGTCATCTTCGATTGTCTCTATTTTAATTTTATTTAGCAAGCTTTCATTAATGAATGCAACAGCTAGTAAAGGTT
>DAOVSA010000143.1 GCA_030633635.1 Candidatus Altarchaeota archaeon | reverse complement strand
TGGAACAAATTGGTTCAGTGGAGAGTGAGAGAGAACGGAATTTAAAGTACTATTTTATAAATAAAAAAAATCCTATC
The DNA here is from genome assembly GCA_030633635.1 of Candidatus Altarchaeota archaeon. Taxonomy (GTDB): domain Archaea; phylum Altiarchaeota; class Altiarchaeia; order IMC4; family DAOVSA01; genus DAOVSA01. The sequence goes on along the minus strand of DAOVSA010000143.1, from coordinate 2,689 downwards.
TATGCAGAATTAAAGAACATCTTTCTGAAAACAGAGGGCGTAGGAGCGTTGATAAGGGAGAATTTGGAAAACTTAGGCAATATAAAGAAGGCATTTATTTATGGCTCCTTTGCTAGGGGGGATGAAAAACTCAGAAGTGACATAGATCTGATGATAATAGGCGAGGTTGACCAGGAAAAATTATCCATGCTCGTAAGGGAACTTGAGACAAGGATTTCAAGAGAGATAAACTACGTTGTGTTTACTGTGGATGAATTTGAGGGGAGGAAGGAAAGAAAAGATCCGTTTGTAACAAATATCATGGGGGAGAAACGAATTGAGATAATATGAAAAAAGACATAAAGGACACAATGCTCATCGGAGTGATCTCCGACACACATATACCAAGACGTTTTGATAAGATCCCGGAGAAGGTATTCAGCATCTTTAAGAAGGTTGATCTGATAGTACATGCAGGAGATATCGTAAGTTTTGAGGTGATTGAAAAACTTGAGAAAGTCGCAAAGGTTGTAGCCGTTTGCGGAAATGACGATTCCTCAGATATTAAGGAGAAACTGCCTGAAATCAACTCCTTTGATATGTTTAACTGGCGATTTGGAGTTATTCATGACGTGGGTCGTTTGGGCAGGATGAATAAGATGAGAAGGGTTGCAAAGGGAAATAATTTTAATGTTTTGATATTTGGACATAGTCACAGACCATTTCTCAAAAGAGAAAACGGTATTTTATTTATAAATCCTGGCAGTCCCACGCAGCCATTTCCCCCGTTTATTATAAAACCCTCTGTAGTATTATTAAGGGTGAAAAAAGAGGATATTCAATGTGAGATAGTGAATGTCTGATTATTTCGTCATAGGTATCGCATAAGTAGAGAATTGAAATAATAACAAAAATAACAAAGATGAAAATTACTGCGGTAGCTCACGGGGCGGCAACAATAGTAAATGCAATAGCAACCGGGAAGGGGTCTGCATTTGGAATTAATCTGGAAACCAAAGCGACTGTTAGATTAAATGATTCCGGACGTATTGATGCAAAGATCAAGGGATGCCCTAACGAAGACACCAACCTGATAAAATTGTGTGCAAAAAAGGTTTTTGAGCACCTTGATGTTGATCATGGTGCAAAAATCGAAACCCAAAGTGAGATACCAATTGCAAAGGGTTTAAAAAGTAGTAGCGCCGCTGCAAATGCCGTAGTTTTGGCAACATGGAAAGCGATAGCAAAAGAACACGATAAAGAGATTAAAGAGATCGATGATAAAGCCATAATAAATCTGGGCGTTGATGCAGCAATCGATGCCGGGGTAACGATCACCGGGGCATTTGATGATGCTTCAGCTTCTTTTTTTGGAGGTTGGGTTGTTACAGATAATGAAAAAAGAGAGATCCTGAGATCCGGGGAAATGGAACGATTGAACGTGTTGATCTGGGTTCCTGAAAAAAAAACTTACACACAGGATGTCGATGTAGAAAAAACGAGATTGTTGAGCGGAGAGGTGATGACTGCATGGAGTGAAGCATTTAGGGGGGATTTATATGCCGCAATGACCTTAAATGGAATTTTATACTCTGCAACACTAAAACAAGATCCAGATATTGCACTGGAGGCATTAAGGTCAGGGGCAATTGCCGCGGGATTATCCGGAACAGGGCCGGGAGTGGTGGCATTGGTTAGGGTTGAATGCGATATAGATAAAGTTAAAGAATCCTGGGATAGATTTGATGGTGAGATCATCGAAACAACTGTGAACAATGAAAAGGCAAGGATATTAGACAGCATGAATCGGAGAAATCAGTTATAGGTACATTCACCCCTTATTATAAACCTTTTCAATGGCAAGGTCATGTGCCATGATATAATTCTCTACTAATCTTTCCCAACCCACAGAAGAAGCTATACGGTGAGCCTCTATCTTACTCTTTATTCTTCCTTCCTTATCCAGGTTACTGAAATGATATAAAACCTTGAAAAGATTCTCTACTTTCTTTTTCTCATTCTTTTTAAACATTGGGATCACGAATATTCCCGGGTTTTCTTTTTCGGGATCCTTTGATATATATCTTGCGAATCCACTGAAATCTGTGGTTATGGATGATACACCCAATGCACCGGTTTCCACGGGAGTGTAGCCCCAAGGTTCATAACACGAGGGAAAAACACCCAAATGAGTCCCCATGATTGCCTCGTTATAATTTAGATCCAGTAAGTTGTCTGCCCCGGTCAGATAGATCGGATAAAAAATCACCTTTACTCTATCCTCTTTACTATTCGTAAGATTTGCCTGTCTTAGATTCCAGATAATTGCATCACGCTCTTCATCATATAGATCGTGGGTGCATAGCGGTGGATTGCCTTCTTTTAGGAACCTGAATACCTTTTTCTTCGTTTCAAACATGAAATCTTCACTAAAGAGGGTATCTTCTGAAAGTGATTTCTGGGATATCAAGTTACAGATTATCCTGCCCTTGATCCGATCCAAGTTATCGTTAATGGACTCCTTAACATCCTCATAATACGCTCTATTCTGGGATAACTCTGGTTTTATTCGTATTACGTCTCTTGGAATCCAGAAAAAGGCTATAATGGTCTTATTTGATTTGTTTTTCTTCAATCGCTTGTTCAAATTGGATAATGCTTTAATAAAGACATCCACCCCTTTGTTATGAAATTCGTATCTTCCAGAGAT
>DAOVSA010000093.1 GCA_030633635.1 Candidatus Altarchaeota archaeon | reverse complement strand
TGCTTTGCATAGATTCCCGATGAATAGTTCCTTATATCGCAGCCTTTCACAGTTACATTGTAGTATAAGTCATAACTCGAGTTTTGGATATATGTTCCGTCCCCGCTATTATTGCCTATCAGTACCGTGCCATCACATGTCAGATCCACATTGCTTGCATTAATTATGATGACGCCAGGGGCACCAGAATCATTAAGATAATACGTTCCAGAGCATAATGTTGTGTCATTATTGATATATAGATCATTGGAGGGGGTTGTGCAAGCACTGGAATTAGGCATGGACACTATTACAAAAAAGCTAAATGCTACAAGCGTTAACACTCTGAATCGTTCAAAAAATATAAAAATAACTGGGAACTTTACGTTCACCATTTTTTCTCACCTTTCAAATAACTTATTAGTCATCTACATTAGTATCTTTATCGGATTTTCGATATCAATGATCTGATTATAAACTATAGGCATTTCAGTGCTTAAATCTGATCTCTATCTTGTGGTTGTTGAGCCAAGGTACTTTTGGATCGACCACTATCGCTTCAAGTATCCAACAAGAAGAAATCAACATGGTCTATAACTTCAATATCACTCTCTTTCTCCGTCGCTATCTTGATCACATCCACGCACACAGAGACCATCTTTTATTGATGTCCTTCCTAAGGATAAGCAGTAGAATCTAACTCTAAAATCCAAAATTGACTATTTATTAAGAACGATATCCATAATATATATTAAGTTAATAAACATTTTTCAATCCTTCTCGTAAAATGTCTAAAACTATATCGGTAATCGGAGCAGGTTACGTTGGTCTCATCACCGGTGTTGGTTTCGCCAGACTGGGTCATAACGTAATATGCAGGGATATAAACAAGAAGGCAGTAGATACCATAAACTCGGGCAGGTCCCATATATACGAAAAAGGTATTGATGAAATTCTCGAAAAGGCAGTTGGGAAAAACCTTAAAGCAACAATAGATCTGAAGGAATCGGTTCTCACTTCCGATATCACGTTCATCTGCGTCGGCACCCCTTCCAAGGATAACGGAAATATCAACCTGAAGCACGTAAAGGAAGTAATCAGGGATATTGGAGAAATTCTGAAAGAAAAAAGTTATCACGTTATCGTAGTTAAAAGCACCGTAACTCCAGGAACCACTGAAAAAATCATCATTCCTTTACTCGAGAGATCTTCTGGCAAAAAAGTGGGCATCGACTTTGGAGTTGCAGTAAATCCCGAGTTCTTAAGGGAGGGTGTTGCTATTGAAGACTTTCTGAATCCCGATAGAATTATCATAGGTTCCTATGATCAACGATCTGGCGATTTAACCGAGGAACTGTACTCGGATTTCAACTGCCCCGTCCTCAGAACCGATCTGAAAACTGCGGAGATGATCAAATATGCATCCAATGCATTCCTGGCTACAAAAATATCCTTCATAAATGAGATAGGCAACATCTGCAAGGGGCTTGGAATCAACATATATGATGTTGCTGAGGGCATCGCACTGGATCATCGGATATCCCCTCATTTTTTAAAGTCTGGTCTAGGCTTTGGGGGTTCCTGCTTACCCAAAGATACAAAGGAATTGGTATTTAAGGCGAGAAGTCTGGGCTACGAACCAAATCTACTGACCTCTGTCATTAAGGTAAACGAAGATCAACCGAAAAGACTTTTAAATCTCGTGAGAAAAAGAATTAATAGCTTCAACGGCAAAAAGGTCGCAATCCTGGGTCTGTCATTCAAGGGCGATACCGACGACACAAGAGACAGTCAGGCATTCCCCGTAATCAAACAGTTATTAAAAGAAAACGCAAATATCACAGCCTACGACCCCAAGGCAGAGGAAAATACAAAAATCCTCTTCGAAGACCAGATTCAATATGCAGATTCTGCAAAAGCCGCATTAGAAAACTCTGACATCGCACTGATCCTCACCGACTGGAAGGAATTCGAGAATCTGGACTTTGATGGAATGAAGAAAAAGATTGTAATCGATGCCAGAAACATCATCAAGAATAAAGAGAATATAGAATACGAGGGTTTGTGCTGGTAAAAATGGAAAACGTTCTGGTAACCGGTGGTGCGGGATTCATAGGCTCTCACCTGTGTGATTTTTTATTGGAAAAAGACTACCATGTCATATGCGTGGACAATCTCCTCACGGGAAACGAAAAAAATATCTCTCATCTCCTGAACAACGAAAATTTCGAGTTCATAAATCACAACGTGACCAAATACATAAAAATCAATAAATCACTAAACTACATTCTACACTTCGCAAGCCCCGCCAGCCCGATAGATTATTTAGAACTGCCCATTCAAACCCTCAAGGTCGGATCCCTGGGAACTCACAATACATTGGGTCTCGCAAAGGAAAAGAAGGCAACATTCCTCTTAGCGTCCTCATCAGAGGTCTACGGAGATCCTCTGGTGCACCCGCAACCAGAAACCTATTGGGGAAATGTCAATCCCATCGGTCCTAGGGGGGTCTATGACGAAGCCAAGCGTTTTGGGGAGGCCATTACCCTGGCTTACCATAGAGTGCATAAAATCGATACCAAAATCGCCAGGATCTTTAACACATTCGGACCTAGAATGAGAATTAATGACGGCAGAGTGGTGCCCAACTTCATCTCTCAAGCCCTAGAAAACAAGCCCCTCACAGTCTACGGCGATGGCTCTCAAACAAGGAGCTTCTGCTACATATCCGACATGGTTGATGGAGTCTACAGATTAATGCTATTCAACGAAACGGATCCGGTAAACCTAGGAAACCCGGAGGAAATGAGCATTATAGACTTCGCAAAGAAGATAAAAAAATTAACAAAGTCAAACTCAAAAATCATCTTCGAAGACCTGCCAGTGGATGATCCAAAGGTACGTCAGCCGGACATAACCAGAGCCAAAGAAGTCTTAGGATGGCGACCCAAAGTTTCCTTGGACGAGGGTCTAAAAAATACAATCAGCTGGTTTAGATCTTCCCGGCTTTAGTAATGATACCTTATCCTGTGCATCCCCCTACGCAATAAGCTCATTATGCAACAAGTGATAATATGGACATAACATTAATATGCGATTTATATCTGCCAAATATTGGTGGTGTGCAGTTGGTTGTAAATAATCTGGCAAAAGAATTCGTCAAGAAAGGGCATAGTGTGAGTATCATAGCCGACAAATCCCCCCGTAGTTTGAAATCTCATGAGCTAGTTGAGGGTATAGAGGTAGACAGAGTAAGATTTAAATTGCCAACCCTGCGTCCCATACCACTTTGCCTTTTTCTATCTTCTGGTTTATCAAGTTTACTAAAAATGATGAGAATTCTAAAATCAAAAAATCCAGATGTCGTAAATGCGCATTTTATCCTTTATAACACATTCTACACACTTACAACCAAGCTTTGGTTAAAATATCCGTTAGTGTCAACAGTGCATGGAATTGATGTTCAAACCTTCCCTCATGAACCAAGAATAGAATCTAAAATACACAAAAGATTGGTAAGTAGATTATTGAGAAATTCTGACTTTGTAACTGGATGCTCCCACAGTGCACTAAATGCAGCAGAGATACTCTGTCCAGAAATAAAAGATAGGGGTATATCAATACCGAATGGAATCAACATGGAGGAGTTCAATCTTAATGAAAAATTTAAGCACGAAAAACCTTATATCCTATCCATAGGAAGATTGGAACACGTTAAAGGATTTGACATTCTTATAAGTGCATTCAAAG
>DAOVSA010000141.1 GCA_030633635.1 Candidatus Altarchaeota archaeon | reverse complement strand
TGAAACCTGTGAATCAAAAACAAAAAGGACAAATTTCGGTCCATGTTCCTTTAAAATCTTTAGAATTATTTCAATAGAGATTTTGCTGTTCTCATCAAATTTATATTTGCCAAAGACAGCAGAGAGATCCCTTAAAAATCCATCCATTGCTGTTGTAAGTGGTTTGTGGTTTAAAATAGCATCTATAGTTATTAAAACATTATAACCGTCTACTACAACGTTCTTTTTAGCTATATCCTGGATTTGACATAATTTCGATTTATGAACCCTGATTTCATCTTCAGAGAACACTGTTCTAACCAAAAAATTTCTCTCTCTCATAGTTAATGCATAATGTCCCGCTACGAAGTCTAGTGCGATTTTTTTCCTGTAATTCCTGTCCAGGAGATACTTCAGATCGCAACTTGCTTCATTTAGATTTTTCTTTGATGGCATATTTAATGGTAGATTGTATTCTCTCAATGATCATAGAACAGGTATATGTCCTAAAAGTTTATTTATACTCGTTCGTATATTGCTATTATGGTAACAAGGTTATATTAAGGAGAACATAGGAAAAGTGCCCGAAAAAGGGGAACGATTTTGGCTATAACGCATATTTATATTCACTAAAGATGGACATAGATCACCTAATTGAGACCACATCATGGAAGGATATCCTCTATGAGGTCGTTGATAGCATGGATGTGTGGGATGTTAATCTAAGTGAACTCGCCACGAGATATGCTGGAAAAGTTGCACAGATGGGGGAGGCAGATTTTAAAATCCCGGCAAACGTTGTTCTGGTGAGTTCAATACTCTTGAGAATGAAGGCCGATCTTGTGAGTTTTAGTTATCTGGACGATGATACACCGGAATCTGAGTTTGAGCCCGAACCAGAATTCGACGAATATGTCGATGTCGAGTATCCAATGCCTGATAAATCCAACCCGATTGACAATGGAGATATACCCCTCACGATAAAACCAAGGAGGGTGCCAAGGCGTAGAATAACTTTAGTGGAATTGGTAGCTGCGATACAGGTGGTATTGAAGACTAAAAAGAGTACGTTGAAGAGAAAATATACACGATCCAAGATAATAATCCCGGTAGAACGTGATATAGGAGAACTTATTGATGAGGTATATGCTAGGATAGTTGAAATACTCGATAAGAAGAAGAAAATAATCCCTTCCAAGCTGGTTAAGGAAAGCGTTATATCCAAAGAAGATAAAAAAGACAATGGAAATAGTGTCACCTTCTCAGAATTAGTCAGGGAAGAGGATGTGGTTAAAACCTTTATATCAGTACTCCATCTGACGAATAATCAAAAATTAAAGCTGAGACAGGAACAAATATTTGGTGAGATTTTTATTTCAATTTAATATCAGTCGAAATTTGTGATTTTTTTTGAAATGAATATTTTTTAATTACCGTAATATATATCTTTGATTATGCCAGACAAATTACTCGATATCTATCAAAAATTATCGGCCCATTTTGGAAAACAGAACTGGTGGCCTGCTGAAACTCAATTTGAGGTTATTGTGGGGGCGATACTCACCCAAAATACGGCTTGGAGAAATGTTGAAAAGGTCATTAAAGATCTGAAATCCAGCGAATTATTGACTCCTGATGGTATTTTTCGTGTTGAAGACAGCGAATTAACAGATATCATAAGATCTGCGGGATATTATAACTCCAAGACCAAAAAATTAAAGGCATTTGTAAGGTTTTTATATGATGGATATTCCGGGAGTCTGGATCTGTTTTTTGACCGGCCAAAAGAAGAGATCAGGAGGGAATTATTGTCTTTATGGGGGATAGGTCCGGAAACTGCGGATTCGATCCTGCTTTATGCCGGAAATAAGAGATCCTTTGTTGTTGATGCGTATACGAGGAGGATCTTTAACAGGCTTGGTGTCGTAGATGAAAATATCAACTATGATGAACTTAAAAAAATCTTTGAGGATCAAATACCTGCGAATCTGGATATTTATAAAGAATTTCACGCAGTAATTGTGATGTTGGGAAAGGATTACTGCAAGGTTAGACCGGTATGTAAAGATTGCCCGGTTAGAGAAGAATGTCTGTGGATAAAAAAGAGATGATCGAAACTTTCAGGGGAGAAGTAATGGAAAGAGACGCCTTAAACAGGATAAAATGGGATAAACGTCTAAATCCCAGGGATTTTTGTATTCATTATGTTGACAGGGGCCCGGATAGGTGGGTTAGGTTGGTTAAGGTTAATTTTAAAGACGTAGAGATAAATGGTGATTTTATGCTTATTGGGGATAGGACAGTGCCCATGCATAGGATACGAAAGATCACATACAGGGAAAAAACAACTGTGTGGGAAAAAAGAAGAATAGAAGGAGGATAAAAGAGGATATGATGACTTATACGCTGGCTCATAAGCGACCCAACCAGATACCAGATGTAATCCCGATTCCATCCACGACCACATCATAGATGCTGGCCACTCTGCCCGGAACGAACACCTGATGTATCTCATCGGTGATTGCATAGATTACTCCAACTAGGAACGCCAGAAATACTGCATGTACTATCGTTTGATCTCTGCTTCTAAATGCAGCAAGTAAAAGGAAGCCAAATCCCGCGTATTCAAGCGCGTGTTCGAGTGTTAGTATGTATATGTTCACATCTATGGGTTGGGGCACTACGGGCATGGATGAAAAAAAGAATATTACACCCGCATAAGTGATCACAAGTCCCCACGCAATCTTAGGATGCTTTTCAAGCCATTTAAGTGGATGTTGGATCATTTTACCGATATTTTT
>DAOVSA010000129.1 GCA_030633635.1 Candidatus Altarchaeota archaeon | reverse complement strand
ATAGGAAAAAAATTGTCGTTGCAGTGATAATTACGGTGGCATTAATGGTTTTCTTTTTCTTAGCAAAGCGAGCAGATCCAAATTACTTTAAAGAACTTGGCTTGTCGATGCCTTTACCTTTATTCACCTTTATCATTGCGTTAATAGACGGTTTTAATCCCTGCACCATGTGGGTCCTAACATTCTTACTCATGTTACTCATTTCGGTTTCACATTCGAGAAAGCGGATATTTGCAGTAGGTTATACGTTCGTCCTCGTAATTTATATCATCTATTTTCTATTTATGGTAGCGTGGTTAAACATATTTTTGTATATGGGCTTTCGCGAACCAGTGAGAATAATTATTGGTCTGGTTGCACTGGTTGCCGGTGTGATCAATTGTAAAGAATACTTTTTCTTTAGAAAGGGTATAACCCTGATGATACAAGAACGCAACAAGTCATCGTTGGTTAAAAGAATTGAGGGAATGAAAGATGTTATAAAGAAGGGTTCAATGCACGCTTTGATAACCACCTCTATTTTGCTCGCAGCTTTTGCTTCTTTGGTTGAGTTGCCATGTACGGCAGGTTGGCCAATAATCTATACCAATGTTCTCGTCGATACCATGTTTCCGGAACTTTCCGGGCTAGGTCTCAGGGAAATACTCGCTCAAAGAAGTTTTGAGGAGACTTTTCCATGTTATCTATATATACTTTTCTACAACTTAGTTTATATAATGCCTCTCGCGACCATCATAACTCTCTTCGGTTATTTCTTTATAGATAAACAGATAACCCAGGAACAGATGCAGATTATAAAGCTCATTGGCGGGGTGATTATGATGGCGTTAGGAATAATCCTACTGGTTAATCCGGATCTGTTGATGCTAGTATAGTGCTAGTATAGTGCTCTGTTGATGCTAGTATAGTGCTAGTATAGTATATGTCTGTGCTTTATTTGTCTGTGCTTTATTGGTTCATGCTTCATCACGCTGGCAAGCTGCTTGATCGGATTATTAGAAGTTCTTTGATTTCGTCTGCCTGCATATTATTTTCTATACCGATGCAGATTGCCCTTAAATTTTCTATTTCATTTTCCTTTAATTTCAAAAAACCAAGCAAAGTTCCAATCTGGAATGGATTGCCCATCGTTGCCCCGATATACCCCTCAATCAAATTTTTCTTCAAGCCCAGTTCAAATGGCAATAAAGAATTTGTTTCCGTATAAATAGATGACGCTTTTGTTAATACAGGGCCATAAACGGTATCTGAAAGTTTTGAAACGACATTCATTACATCCTCCAAACCGATACATTCCTCTATACTTGGATTATGACCTGGGATAATAAACTTTCTGGCATTATTTTTATGATATATCGCCCTGAGAATTACCATTATATTTATACAATCGATTTCCATATCGATTAATCTGGAAGCAATCTCGCGGTCCCCCCCGCTAAGACCATCGACTTCCCTCCGTAGTTTGACAAAATAATACATGTCAAGTCCGGTTACAACATTCAACGGGAATTCCTCTGATTCTTTATCTATAAATTCATCCAAACCTTCGTATTTCTCAACCAACAGGTTTATTACATCCTCTGATCCTTCAGTTTCCATTAATTTTAGTAAGAGTTCACTTTCAATAAATATCCTATCTTTAATCCGGTCTATCGGGATATTTGACACCTTGGCGTTTAGAATCATTTTTATGCATCCAATCTCGTATTTTTTTGACATACTTTCCAGCAATGATTTACAGGGAGACATCTCAACGATCTTATCTGCGGTTTCTATTAAATCTGCCATGAGAAGTTTCTCTATATTAGAAGGTGTTGTATCCTCTAACCTGGAAAGAATTTCCTTGTAAGGAGTATGCTCAAGCAATACAACGAAATCTTTCAGATTTCTCGCCCCAATCAGTGCCTCCAAATCACTTGGCTTCAAAAGGAAACTTTTCATTCCCCTGATCCTGGCATTGGAATATGCATACCCGCTCATCGTCCTACAATCTCATTCAAAACCAGATCTACTGCATCATCCATCCTTTTTGATCCGATTTCCTGTATCTTTTTTGCGTCTTTTTCAGCGTTTTTGAGTATCGATTCTGCCTCGTCCTCTGCATCCCCCCTCGATTCCATCAGTAACATATCTACCTCCTCTTTTGCCTTTTTCACTCTTTTTTGAATTACTTCCTCTCTTTTGGCTTTAACTTCATCTATCTTCTCATCGGCCTCGATCTCTGCACTATTTATTCCATCTGTGATCTCTTTTTCTATCTTTTTTATGTGGTTTAATTCATTCATTTTAAGATCTTTATATTTTAAGATTTATATAATTAAATTCATAATCGTGCATATTTCAATGCGTTCTTGCACACACAATTTCTCTTTGATGGAATTTCTTCGATCACCTTTGGCAATAAATTCTTCATATCAGATATCCTTTTCTTCATCATAGCCTTGATCTCTTCTGCAGATAACTCTTTTTGCAGACCGGCTGCATAGTTGGTTGGAATTGCAATACTCGCATAACACATCTCTAATTCCCTGCAAAGGATAGCCTCCGGTACAGATGTCATTCCCACGACATCACAACCCAGTTTACTGAATACTTTGATTTCCAGCGGAGTTTCAAGTCTGGGGCCCTGGGTGCAGACGTATCCTCCTTCGCACATCTCTAAATCGATCTCCTCACCAACCCTCAGGATTATATCGTTTAATTCCGGGCAATAAGGCTTGGTCATATCCACATGAATCCTCTCATCATGGAATGTATAAACCGTTTTTGTAAGGTCAAAAAAATCGTTCACAATAATCAACTTATTCAATTTAATTCCCTCGTTGATCACCCCAACCGAGGATATCCCAATTATTCTTTTTACACCCAATTCATGGAGTGCGAAGATATTTCCGTTAAAGTTTATGTTGTGTGGTGCCAGATCCTGTTCTACT
>DAOVSA010000066.1 GCA_030633635.1 Candidatus Altarchaeota archaeon | reverse complement strand
GTTACGCATCAAAAAATCCTCGAGTTTTTGATTGATCAAATTTCGAAGATATCTTGAATATGAGCCGTGCGCTCTGACCTGACTGAGCTACGGGCCCGATTATTAAACATTAAATAAACCCTGACACCCCTAACAGATATATAAGCACAATTCAAACTCTCTCTACTAATAATTTTTGATTATCTATATTTAAATATTGCAAAAAATACTGATAGGAGACATGATAATCACGTTGGCTGTAAAATCCATCAAACACCGCAAAAATGCTTACAATTCGAATTTTTTCGTATCAACCCATTCGTTCTTGAGTAATGTCCACCAGTCAATCGCTAGTCCCTTCAATACATACTCGTAAGGTAACCATCCATAACCTGCATCTCCCCATCTGGTGCCCCAGGAATTACGGATGAGCAGGGCTCCTGTAGTTTCAGTTCCGCAGTTGGTGTTTTTAATCTTTAGTTTATCGTCATATCCAACAGCAACAACAGCATGACCTCCTGATATTCCTTCCCCCTTACATGGGTACGGGATTTTTCCGGAAACGCCCGCCTGGTTAATGGAACCATAGACTGTAAATCCAAACATTGATAGTAACCCTGCTGCTAGGTACATTTTTATCCTGGTTAGAAGTACGTTTTTGGGCGTGCCCGGGGGATCAAAGCGGAAATACCGTATAGTCTGGTAGTTCTGGGCAAAAGCGTAACAGAATGAAGGAGGTTCATTATCAAAATCTGCTATTATGTAAGGATAGTATTCCTCCGGGGGAACTCCAAAAAGCACCATTGAACCCATCGTTGTACGAAGAAATGCTCCAGTATCCCCACTCCAGTGAAGAAGATTGCGGGTTGTCTTGTAAAGGAACAGGCGAGAGGCATCTATATGTTTTCCAAATGCCCTGCATTCATAGTACTCTACCAACGCAACACCTGCATTTGCCGTACACGAACCAAGCGACTCTTGATTTTCAATGGGAGAACACCACTGTCTTAAGTCAACAGATGCCGGCAGACTGACTTTTGCGGGTTCACTCACTCCTATCTTTCCAAGCATGGGTTTGATCTTAGCATGATCTATCGTATAATCCCGAAAATCAGGGTAGTCTGGCAACCATCCCATCCCCAACTTTTTGGTTGATTCACTCATGGTTTTTACCTCATTTGAATTTGCATTTACTTATTCTATCTCAACCTTTCGCTTTGTTCTGGCTCCATAGACCTTCTGATGCTTCTTTCCACAGGTTTTGCATGTTAATACAGCAATAGTTCTCTTTCCCACTTTATATACCTCTTTTTTTGGGGTTCTCGGTGAACCACCATACCCTGCCTTAACCGCTTCATATTTTCTCCTACCCCTGCTCATCGATCTTTCCTTTCCTTTGCGTGCGAGTCGCACCGTATGCTCTTTATGGGCATTGCAATATGGACAATAAGTTTTTATGGCACTCGGTAATTTCATCTATAAAGACACCCCCCTAATCTTTTGATACTTTTCCATACATCTTATAAATTTACTCAGCTATAAATAAATCAGAGAGGATAAAATGTTTTATTATATTATTTTTTTGGCAATATTTGTAGTTGGAACCATACTTTTGGCTAAAACAAGTTCAGAACGGCACCTGATATTGTTTCTTATAAGAACCCGGTATGGTTTGAAATTAATCGATCGAATAGCAGACGCTGCACCGGAATTATGGAAATTTTTGGCAGATTTCTCCACCGTGATTTCATTTGGCGGCGTTGGTGCATTGTATATCTCTAAATATCGTAAAATAGAGCCAATATTATTCATCATCGGAATACCCGTGTTATTCTTGTATAGGGAAGAGTTAATTGGCCTGCATATACTGCTAAGTATCTCTCTGTTTTTTATATTCTTAATCGGTCTTTTCACACTTCGAAAACTGAATGATTCTACATTATATTTCCTGGCAACCACCCTATTGATGGCTATAATAACGTTTAAGTTTTTATCTTCAAGTCCGATGATATCTGAAACAATAACTCTTTATATTGCGATATTAACAGGATGTATCGGCCTTCCCGCATTTTTGCTTGGCACATTGATGGGAAATGCACTCGAGATACTCACAAGACAATCAACCCTGCCTGGTGTTTCACCACTTTTGCCGAGTATCAGGCAAGGCCAGCCGGGATTTTCGTTTCCTGGATATAATATATTCATTCCATTATGGTATGCAGTAATTGCACTCATAACTGTTTTAATCTCACATGAATTTGCACACGGGGTGCTTGCGAGAGTACATAAAATAAAGTTAAAATCCATGGGATTGTTGACTGTTGGAATTATACCTATTGGTGCATTTGTAGAGCCGGATGAAGAGGAATTAAAAACCAGAAAAAGCATAGAAAGAATGCGAGTATTTACTGTGGGTTCATTCTCCAACTTGTTAGTCGCTCTTGCCGCTATTGCAATTTTAATGTGCATAACGGCACCGTCCATTTCTCTCGTTGAGTATGATGGTATGGAAATAGTTAAGACCATACCCCAAACCCCCGCAAGTGAGGTATTAAAAGAAGGAATGTTAATCTATGAGGTCAACGGAAAGCCTGTGACAACATACGAGTCCTTTGGGAAGGTGATGAATGAAGTGAAGTCCATGCAAAAAATAATTTTGACAACAAACGAGGGAAATATCGAACTGGAAACTATGGCGCACCCGGAAAATAGCACCAAAGGATATATTGGAATAGAGTTTAATCAGCACATGAAAAATGAATGGTTATACCAGACTTTTTTCTGGATATTTTTCTTGAGTTTCAATATTGCACTGGTAAATTTACTCCCAATAGTTCCGTTTGATGGTGGGAGAATGCTAAACGAGATAATGACTACCTTTAAAATCAATAAATTAACAACAGAATGGGTGCTTCGTGGAGTTATAACACTTGTATTATTGGTTTTACTTGTTAATGCATTTCCATTGTTGGATATGTTTGTGCGCTGGATTGGTAGATTATTTGTGTGATATCAAATACCTAAAATAACTCCAGATAATTAAATAAATAGTCAATTTATGAACCATTAACTAATCCAAATCATGAAGATCATATTCCTGGGTACCAGCGGTACGGTACCAACGGGACAGAGAAATCATTCGGCAATTGTTTTGGAGTATCTGGATGAATATTTCCTGTTTGATTGCGGTGAGGGGACACAGAGGCAGTTGAGGATTGCCGGGGTAAATCCCATGAAATTCGATAACATCTTTATAACACATCTGCATGCAGACCATATTCTTGGCCTTGGAGGATTAATACAAAGCCTGGATTTTATGGATAGAAAACGAACTTTGGACATTTGGGGTCCAAAAGGGATGCAAAGGGTTATCGATCAGATACTCAATACCGGGACATTCAGATTAAGCAACTTCGATGTCAAGGTTCATGAGATAGAAAGTGGCGAGATACTTAGAGGCCCAAGGTATAAGGTCAGTTGTGTACCAACCCGGCACACGACAAATAGTTATGGATATTGTTTTGAGGAGACCTCGAAGAGGAAATTTTTAAAAGAAAAGGCGTTGCAGTTGGGTGTTCCGGAGGGTCCTCTATTTTCGAGGTTACAAAAGGGAAAATCAGTGGAGGTTAATAAAAAGGTTATAAACCCGGATGATGTGCTGGATAAACCAATTCCAGGTAGAAAGATCGTTTATACCGGGGATACCATACCCTGCGATCAGGTGGTGGAACTTGCGAAAAATTGTGACGTATTGATCCATGATTCAACATTTTCCCATGAACTGGTGGATAAAGCCACAGATATGGGCCACTCCACGACCCAACAGGCAGCAGAAGTTGCAAAGAAGGCGAATGTAAAGAAACTATATCTGACTCACATTAGCCAGAGGTATACAGAACCTAAAAAACTTGAAAGAGAGGCAAGAAAGGTCTTTGAACATTCCCGGATTGCAGAGGACTTCATGGTGGTCGAGATCGAAAAACATTGGTAAGTCGGATAAGTCGGGCAGATATACTGAGATATATTCTAAAAATTTAATAACATAATGAAGTAATTGAAGTAATAGAAAACTAATAGAATTTGATTAGACCAAACCGTATCAAATAGACGCGGGACCGTAGGGTAGTCTGGCCGATCCTTCGGGCTTTGGGAGCCCGTGACCCGAGTTCAAATCTCGGCGGTCCCATACCCGGCTTTTACCAAATAACGATAAATCACGAGAAAAAACATTCATGGGATGCTCTCCCATATCTGGTATGTTTGTATTTATGGTTCTGTCCCCGAAGGTAGGTCATATTTTTGGATGTTTCATTTTGGGCCATGGGATTGATTTTGATATTTTCATAACATATGGGATAAAAGAAGTTCGCGAAGCGAATTTGGATGGAGAAACCTGCAAGGTTTCGGAGTCTTTTATCCCTTGAGCTTGTCCCATAATTAGATATTTTGCGGAATTGGATGCTTATTTTTCGATATAAAGCCCTATTCGGTCTTCTTTTTGTTGTGATTTTGAATTATGAGACAGCCTCCCTTGTTATATCCCCCGAAGGGCTAAAATTTAATGCAACGTCC
>DAOVSA010000180.1 GCA_030633635.1 Candidatus Altarchaeota archaeon | reverse complement strand
GTCTCTGTCCGTGTATCCATCTGGTACGTCTCATAGGTAACCCTGAGAAACCCCCCTCCGATGTATTTATTGGACATATTGGTTCCGGTGAATATTATATCTATCTCACTATCACCACCTATTGTAAAAAAAGGATAGCAAGAGGAGTCGATCGTCCACTTATCCGCCATCATGTGGCCCGCACTTTTTGTATAAATCCCACCACACTGATTATCGTTTATATACAACTCGAAGTTATCGCCTGGATTGAGCTCCAGATACACATCAGATATCTCTGCATCTTCAGGCAGGGTTATAAATCTTGTCAGATCCCCCTGTCCAACGAAGCCGCCGAAGTATGCATAACTCGAAGTTGCCTTGCCTTTTATCTTGACCAGATAGGTACGGGCAACATCCCCCAGCACTGGTGCCCCGGCCATATACCCTGAAATCAATCTTTTGGAGCATAGTTCAACCTCAGCATCAGATTCTTTGGGCCTACTCGAATCATTATCACTGCTATATAATACCTCACCATCTATTTCCAGCCTGTAACCCATATGCGAGGGAATTAACGGGTCGAAATACGGCTGAACTAGGTTACTTGCATTTTCCGTGTGGTTGGCTGCCCACTCTGTTCCAATCTGATCCAAAAGACCCTGCTTACTTGATAGCTCTAATACATCCTCTGAGATATAATGCATATGTTTAAACTTCGTTACACTCGTTTGCAGTGGACTAAGGTACTTTAGGACTAATATTAGACTGAGAAATATCAATATAATTGAAAGTGCGATTAATGCATCCAATGATAATACGAAACCTTTTTTACGCATTTTGTTTGTATTTTATGTTTGAATTTTTCCTCTCAAATCGGCTACATTCTTGGATCCTGTTAAAAACATTGAGACTTTTAATTCAAGTATGAATTGATTTAAAAATTCTCTGACCTTATTTAAACCGCCAGTCCATGCCCTTATAATCGGTAGTGCAATTCCTACGCAACTTGCACCCAACGCAATGGCTTTTCCGGCATCCACTCCAGTCCTAATCCCCCCAGAGCCGATGATTGGAATACCCAATTTGGACACATCAGATATGCACTCCGATGTTGGGATTCCCCAACAAGAGAATGTATTCCCGAGTTTTTTAGTTCTTTCATCGCCCCTGTAACTCTCAACCAGGCTCCATGAGGTGCCACCCAAACCCCCGACATCTATGGCAGAGACTTTTAGATTTTTTGCAATATCAAGGGAGATCCCGGATCCGATTTCCTTCACTATTACCGGGGTTTTCAGTTCGTCTGCGATATAATTTATTTTTTCGATCAGGTTTGAGAAATTCTTGTTTCCTTCCGGTTGAATGATCTCCTGTAATGGATTCAGATGAAGTACCAACGCATCGGCATCTATCATCTCAATCGCTTTCTCACACTCTTCAATACCATAACCATAATTCAGCTGAACTGCACCCAAATTAGCCATTAAAAAGATATCCGGGGCGATTTCCCTAACTTGATAGGTTTCTGCCAGGTTGGGGTCTTCTATTGCAGGTCTCTGACTTCCGACACCAAAACCGATGTTAAATTCTTGTGCAATTCCCGCGAGCCCAAGATTTATCTCCCGGGCTTCCCCGGTTCCGCCGGTAATAGATTCAATCATTATTGGGGCATTTAATTTTTTATTAAAAAACTTGGTTTTAAAATCTATATCATCCCAGTCGAGTTCTGGTAATGCCTTATGCATCAATTTTATATCCGCAAACCCTGTCTTACCAGCCTCAACATCCTTTTCTATGCAAATTTTTAGGTGTTCCAGTTTGCGATTTGTTTTCATGACTTTATTTTATTGCTATTTATGTTAAAATATTTTCCAGAGGACTAAGATCATT
>DAOVSA010000105.1 GCA_030633635.1 Candidatus Altarchaeota archaeon | reverse complement strand
GACATTTCACCCAGCTCATCACAATACCTGAGTATGACCTGATCATTGCGGTTCAATTTTTTTAAGGTTTTTTCGTCTGCCACGTATCTTCCACCAAAATGTGCTATTGGCATTTTGATGAGTGTGTTTTTCCTGTAAAATTTCATAAATAAATTGTTTGAGTTCTCAACCCGCAGATTAACCCATTTGCACACGAACTTCGTCGAATTATTTACACTTAAACTGCCTTCAAGAAGTCCGGATTCGCACAATATCTGAAACCCGTTGCAGATTCCAAGAACTGGTTTTCCGTCAGCTGCAAATGTCTTTATTTCATCCATTAATGGGCTTTTTGCTGCAATTGCTCCTGTTCTAAGATAATCCCCGTAAGAGAACCCCCCAGCAAGTATGATGCCTCCGTACTCTCCAATCTTTCTCTTATATTCACTATCATTATGCCATATCCTTTCTGCATCAACTTTCAGGACATCCTTGAGCACATGCCAAACATCCCGATCGCAATTTGTGCTTGGAAAAACGACTATGCCAATCATTATGATCGATTTTTATTTTTATAGACAAATATGTAACTAATATTGTAGTGATATATGAAAATCAGTATTTCAGTATTCTCTTTGGTATTTATATAAGTAAATTATCTATAATGTTAATCGTTTATATGTTTTGATTTAGTCCATTATAATCTAAAATGAACGGTATTTGGAGGAGATTTCTTTGGAATCAAAAATTCTGAAAGGAACAACAACGGTGGGATTGACCTGTAAGGAGGGTGTAGTATTTGTAACAGATAAAAGGGCATCAATGGGTTATCTAGTCGCCAGTAAAAGGGCTAAGAAGACATTTAACATAAATGATCAGGTAGGGGCAACAGTTGCTGGCTCTGTTGGAGATGCAAACTCACTTATTCGATTGATACATGCAGAGGCAAGGTTGTACGAAATGAACAATGGTAGAAAGATGTCAACTGAGTCTGTTGCTACGCTGTTATCGAATATACTTCAGGGCAACAAAATGTTTCCATACCTTGTACAGATTTTGATTGGAGGCTTCGATAAAGAGGCAAGAATTTTTTCTCTGGATCCAATAGGTGGCTTAACTGAGGAGAACGTGACTGCTACGGGTTCTGGTTCTCCAATTGCATATGGTATTCTGGAGCGGGATTTCATCGAGGACAAAGGCATAAAAGATAACATCCCGATAGCATTAAATGCCATGAGATCTGCAATTGAGCGGGATATAGCAACCGGTAATGGGATAGATCTGGTTACAATCACAGTAAAAGGATTTAAAAGGTATGAGGATAAAGAAATTGAAGGATTTTTGAAACAAATAAAGACTAAATAACTCAACGTATGGACATACTTGTGGACACATAATAACAATTCTTGGAGCCATGAAATGATAAAATCCTGGCCATGCACTTAACAATGAATTTATAGCCTATCTGGATAGAAGATCTGGGACGAAAAATCTTAAAAAGCCCTAAGCACCAGATCCGGAATCCATAGATCGATCTGGAATTATTGGAAAAGAGCAATTTTCAGTTAATATTTGCGTTTAAACATCCGATGTATGATAAATGAAAAAATATAATGATCTGAAACTTGTTTCGATTCAATAGACAATCACAAAAATATACATTTGATATGGTTTTTACCTATGTGTTAGATCTTTTGATCATATTTTCATCTCATGTTTTTTATTAACTAACGTAATCATGGAACTAAAAGAAATTAAAAAGATTGTGGAGAAGAATGCTCCTGCAGGTAAGGTAACTAAAGTCGATATAGAAGGACCAAAGATAATCCTTTATACAGACGATTTGTCGTTTTTCATAGATAATTCTCATGAGGTTCGAAATCTGGCGACACTTTTGAGGAAACGAATTATTGTTAGACCAAATTCTGGACAGTTATTGGACGTTGACGATGCAAAGAAAATAATTGAAGAAATAATCCCTGATGAGGCGAATGTTACTGATGTAAAGTTTGATCCGGTCTTCAAAGAAGTTTTGATCGAGGCGGAAAAATTAGGATTAGTTATCGGAAAAAGAGGCGCAACTCTTGATGAGATAACTAAACGAACCAATTGGATACCCCGATTGCTGAGAAAAGCACCGATTGAGTCAGAAACGATAAGAAGTATCAGGAAAACCATATATGAGAGCAGTGAAGAGCGCCAACGGATGTTAAAAAGGGTTGGAAATCAGATATACAGAAAACCAGATGCATCATGCGACTGGATCAGAGTAACTCCTCTTGGGGGTGCCAGAGAGGTTGGAAGATCATCATTCTTGGTTCAAACACCGGAATCTAATGTTTTGATGGATTGCGGTATAAATCCCGCTGCCACTGGAAATAACCGCTTCCCGGATTTTCGGGCAGCAAAGTTGGCGATAGAGCAACTCGATGCGATAATTGTTACACATGCACATCTGGACCATGTTGGTTTCATTCCTTACTTGTTTAAATATGGATATGATGGTCCGGTTTATTGTACAGAACCAACCAGGGATATTATGGCTTTACTGCAGCTAGATGCGATTGATGTTGGCTTAAAAGAAGGGGATGAACTTCCATTTTCATCAAAAGAAATCAGAAAGATAATAAAACATACAATACCTCTGGAATACGAGGAGGTTGCAGATATAACACCGGATATGCGTCTAACCCTATACAATGCAGGTCATATACTAGGATCATCCATGGTTCATCTACATGTTGGCAGCGGTCTGCATAATATAGTCTACACCGGGGATATAAAGTTTGGTGAAACCCGCCTGCTTGATGCTGCAAACTATGAGTTTCCAAGAGTAGAGACCCTGATCATGGAGGGTACCTACGGTGGAAGATATGACATGCAACCGCGTAGGCGAGATGCAGAAGAACTACTGATTAAAACCATCAAAAGTACGATCGATAGGAAGGGCAAGGTATTAATACCCGTATTTTCTGTTGGCAGATCCCAGGAGGTTATGATGGTACTGGAGAACTACTATTGGCGAAAGGAACTCCCGGATATACCAGTGTATCTGGACGGTATGATCTGGGAGGCTACAGCTATTCATACCATTCATCCAGAGTATCTGAAGGAAAATATCAAGCGCAGAGTATTTAACGGGGATAATCCCTTCCTTATTGACACTTTCGAGAGAGTAAAGCACGATAAACGACAGGAGATAATCAAAAGTGAGGATCCATGTGTGATCCTTGCAACTTCCGGTATGTTGACCGGGGGCCCATCAGTAGAATATCTCAAAAAATTGGCTGGAGATGAACGAAACACATTAACCTTTGTTGGTTACCAGGCAGAGGGATCACTGGGACGACGCCTGCAGAGTGGCGTAAAGGAGATTCCAATCGAAGAAAATGGAAAAACAAAAGCATTAGAAGTGAATAT
>DAOVSA010000167.1 GCA_030633635.1 Candidatus Altarchaeota archaeon | reverse complement strand
ATTTTTACATCTTCTTAATGTTCTATAATGTAATCTTAATTCCCTATGAATCCAACATTTGTAAATCTTTATATTTATTTATTAATGACGAATGTTTAAGTGTCAGAAGGGCAAGTGAGTGAAAGATATAAAAGTGGGTGAGTGAAAACAGAGGTGTCATCAGGACGATAGATATTGATGTATAAATACCCGCCCGCGGAAATATACGAACTTGTCTACAAAAAACCAAGTGGGGTAATATGTATAAGTGGACCCGCGCCAAGTGGGGTGTGTGAAACATCACGTCCTGCTATAAAGCGTGAAATAACCATTAAAGTAAAGGAGTAGAGGTGATTTAAATGAAAGGAGATGGCAAAGGAGATGACAATGTGGTATTTATTGGGAAAAAGGGTTTAATGAACTATGTACTGGCTGTTGTGACGCAGTTCAACAATGGAGAGAACGACGTTATAATAAAAGCGAGAGGTAAAGCGATTTCCAGGGCTGTAGATGTGGCCGAAGTTGTAAAAAACCGATTTATACTGGATGCAAAGATAACGGATATACAAATAAGTACAGAGGAAATCACAGGAGAGGAGGGTCAGATAAAAGTTTCTGCAATAGAAATAACCCTGAACAAGAAATGATAGGTCTTCTATCTTTCTTATATTTTATATTTTAGAATGAGTTTACCAATATGCGATATTTGCGCAAAAACCGGAGTAATGTGTAATGCATGTGATGCAAAATTAAGAAATAATGAGATATCTGACTTGGATATAGAGATATCCAAAATTATCTATAATATGGGCAATGGGGAATTTAGTTTCGATAGATCCTTTGATATGGGTGATTTTATAGTCCTCATAACCCAAAAAAGAGAGGTCGGTAAGATAATAGGAAAAAATGCAACCAATCTCCGGGAATTATCAAGTAAGTTAGGAAAAAAGGTACGAATAATCGGTACTGGAAATCTGGAAGATGTTGTGTACGATTTTGTGGCGCCAGCTCAAATTCTTGGTATTAACACTGTTTTTAAAACAGATGGCAGTACAAGTCGAAGGGTTATAATAAACAAAAAAGACGAGAATAAATTAAAAATAGGTGTTGGAACAATAGAGGAGTTAATTTCGTCGTTTGCTGATGATAGGGTTGAGATTTCTTTTGGATGATGTTTTGGTATACTTATCCTCCCTTTTGAATCTGGATCTTTATCTAGTTTAATCGGTTTTTCGCAATGCCTCAACCGCAGGTAATGGATCTCCAGACAATAGAGTGATGCATGCACCCCCGCCAGAGCTTACATGATCTATCTTATCCTCAACATCAAACTCATGGGCGGCAGCCACGGTATGGCCCCCACCGATTACAGAAAAGACATTCGAGTTTGCGATCTCATTTAATATCTTTTCAGTCCCGTACGTAAACTTTTTCTGTTCGAAAACACCCAATGTCCCGTTCATGAAAACCGTTTTTGATGTTTTAATTAATTTTATGTATCTTTCAATCGTTTTATGTCCAATACCATATATCGGAAGATTCTTGGGCAGTTCTTCTACCGCGATCTCCACCCGGCTTCCCCCATCATTCAAGGCTAGATCATCCGGGACCAGTATTTTCTCCCCGTTAGTTTCCATTAAAGATTTTGCTATGTCTATCAGATTTTCTTTTGCTTGCAATTTTTTGATGAGTTCTACGTTTACCTTGCCGATATCATAACCTTTCGCCATTAAAAATATGTTTGCAATGACACCCCCTGCCAGTATATATGTCTGTTCATTATCTACAATCTTTTTTATGATTTTTAAGGAATCCTCGGGTTTATTTCCAGCCAGTATAAAAACCAGGGGCAATTTTGGATCTTTCATTACACCCCAGAGAGTTTTCAGTTCTTTTTCCATGAGCCGCCCGGCTGCAGAAGATAACACAGGTGTGAACCCAACCAAAGATGTTTGAGACCTATGCGCTGCAGAAAATGCATCATTGATAAAGATGTCTGCCAAGGGAGAGAGTTTTTTGACCATGTGGGTTTGTGCCTGCTCCCTTGGACTTCTATTTAGGTTTTCTTCGGAATAAAATCTGACGTTTTCTAAAAGCAGAATCTCCCCCTTATCCAACTCTTTTATTTTATTTCTAGCATATGAGCCGAAGATATCATCGACGTAATCAACATTTTGCCCCAATATTTCAGATAACTTATCTGCATGCCTTTCTAAGGTCGTAAAAT
>DAOVSA010000015.1 GCA_030633635.1 Candidatus Altarchaeota archaeon | reverse complement strand
TTACCCGCGCCCGGACTGGTTTAAGGATTATCTGAAAAACCTAGAAGGATTGCAAAAAGACAGAAAAAAAGAGACTGAAAAGAGTGAATATGAAAAGGCGTTAACTGAAGTATTGGATGGACAGAAGGATTCCGGCATAAAATTATTTACCGATGGCCAGCTGGTCTGGCAGGATTTCCTCTGTCATCTCTGTACAGGTATTGAAGGCTTTGAAATGTCTGGATTGATAAGATATTTTGACAATAATTTTTACTACCGGATGCCGAGGGTAACAGCAAAACTCAACAGCAGAACGGATATCGTTGTAGAAGAATTCAAAATTGCATATAAAATCCAGACAGAACTTAAAGCTGTAATTTCGTGCTATACCCTCGCTGAATTATCAAAAAATGAATTCTATAAAGATAAGTCAGAATTTGTAATGGATCTGGCAGGGATTATGAACGAGGAAGCAAAAAAACTTGCAGACAATGGGGCAAGGTATATCCAGATTGATGAGCCTTCACTACTCTATGCCGAAAATGACGATCTGGAAACTGCAAAAGAGGCAGTCAAAGTAATCTGTGATGGTGTTGGGGCAAAATTCTTCCTTGCAACCTACTTTGGGGGTGCAGAAAGAATCTTCCCGGAAATTCTTGACTTCCCGGTAGATGTTTTGGGATTGGATTTTGTTGAGGGATACGAGAAAAACCTGGAATTGCTTGGAGAATATAAAACAGAAAAGGAAATTCAGGCAGGAATAGTTGATGGAAGGACAACGAGAATGGAGAAAAAAGAGGATGTCAGAGAGAAGATCGATGCCATCCTTGATGTCACCGATGGAAAAATTACGTATGTCTCTCCAAATACCGGACTTGATTTTTTACCATATCAAAAGGCATCAGAAAAACTCAAGGTTATGTGTGATTCGATCAGGTGCTAAAAATGACCAAAAAAATACTCCCTACAACAGTTGTTGGAAGTTATCCAAAGCCAAAGTGGCTTAACCAACTGATAGGGGAACATGCAGAGGGAAAAATCTCAGACGAGATTATGGAGCGGGCGTATCAGGATTCCATAAAAGCAGTCATAAAAGAACATGAACTGGCCGGAGTTGATATCCTCTGGGATGGAGAGATGAGAAGGGAAGAGATGACATCCTACTTTGCCGAGCATATTGATGGGTTTAAAATCTATGGCGAGGTCAGGGTCTGGGGTAATAACTACTATAAAAAGCCGGCAATAGTTGATGAACTGGGGTACAGGGATGAGTTGACAATCCCGGATTATAAATTCCTAAGAAAAATCACAAAAAATGAGATAAAGGTTCCGATAACCGGAGCATACACAATTGTCGATTGGAGCTTTAACGAATTTTACAAAACAAAAGAGGATGCGATATACGCCCTCTCCGAGGTAATAAATGAAGAGCTTAAAGGTCTTGTCAGATCTGGTGTCAATTACATACAGATAGATGATCCCGCTATTTCGACACACCCTGATGAAATCGAGATTGCAAAAAATTCCATAGAGATTGCAACCCGTGGAGTGAACGCCTATCTTGGAATCCATATCTGTTACGGGGATTATTCACAACTCTATCCACAAGTTCTGGAATTCCCGGTAGATCAACTTGATTTTGAATTCACAAACAAAAACTTCAGGGATATTGAAATCTTTAAAGAGTATGAATTCACAAAGGATATTGGTTTTGGTTGTGTTGATGTCCATACAAAACGAGTTGAGAGTGTTGAGGAGATCAAAGACAATATACGAAAAGCATTTGCTATCGTTGAGCCCAAAGGAGTCTATGTCGATCCGGATTGTGGTTTAAAACTTCTTTCATCAGGGGTGGCATTTGAAAAACTCGTAAATATGTGCCAGGCAGCAGAGGAGTTACGAGAGGAGGTATGATAGAGGAGATTTATGCCGCAATCCCGCCCATTTTCCCAATTACCATATTCTTGAGATTCAAGATCCAAATTTCTTCTGTAGTTCATTCTCAAAGCTGCAGTCCATTCTCAAAGCTGCAGTCCATTCTCCAAAGTATTCTGATCTGCATATTTCCATTACACTACCCACAGCTAAACCTGTTTATATTTCATAAGTCATAAGCCATAATCTAATACATCATATACATCACCACTTAATAGACTAAAATGGAAAACGTTAGTGTTGAGAACATAATCAAGAAAAGGACGGTAACGGTCAAACCATCAACAACGATTAGGGATGTTGCAAGGCTCATGTGTGAAAATAGAAGTACTTATGTTCTTCTGGGTGACAAGAAAAATTTTGCTAAAAGCAAAATTTTTGTGCCCAATCAGAAAGTTATACTTTCTGATTCGGGTGAAGAGATAACCGGTATTTTAACGGAAGGTGATCTTAAGCGGGCGGTAGCAGAAGGGATAGATACATCATCAAAGGCAAGTTCTATCGTTGGTAAGAACATCATAACAATAAATAAAGATAAAAAGGTCTGGGAAGCTGGAATAGAATTCTTTAAAAGCAGGATAAAGCATTTGCCAGTCGAAGATAACGGGAAAATAATCGGGGTTCTAACTATTACCAATCTAGCATTTTTTTTATCAGAGAGTCCTTTGTATTTTCTGAAGGAATTTTCTAGAGCAAAAAATATTGACGAAATAACGGAATCTTACCAAAGATTTCAGACCTATATACTGGAAACTTTACCAAAGGAGTTTAGAAAAGAGAGTGTTGACCCTCAATATCTGGGAAACATGATCTCGATGATAAATGATGAAATTCTGATGTCGGTCACAAGAATCTGCATTGAGAATCTCGAAAAACCTCCATGTAAATTTTCGTTCTTTGTCATGGGAAGTGAAGGACGAATGGAGCAGTTATTGAGAACAGACCAGGACAATGCCATGATATTTGAAAAGAAAGAAGAGAAAAATTACTTTCTTGAACTCGGAAAATCAATTCACAGTTCTTTATTAGAAATAGGCTTCTCAGATTGCCCGGAAGGGTACACAGTTGGAAACAGCACGTATGTAATGACGCAAGAAGAATGGGCTGAGATGATGAATCACTGGGCATTTTCTCTTGAATCAAAGGATCTGCTAAATCTCTCTGTTTTTGCGGACATGAAGCATGTTTACGGTGATGAAGAACTATTTAATAAACTCAGAGAGAGATTATTCTCGTTGTGCAGAAATGAGAGGGTATTTACAAGCCTTTTTGAGGTATCCCTGGAGTTCTCTGTTCCAACAAGATCCAAGAAAATGGACCTGAAGAACCAGGGTCTTTTACCACTGATCGCACCAATCAGGGTATTAAGCCTCAGATTCAACATAAAACACACAAATACATTTGACAGGCTAGAGGAACTGCGCCTAAAGGGAAATATAAGCAATGATCTGGTATCGAATCTGAAGGTAGCTTATAACTTTCTTAAAACCCTGCATTTTTTGACCCAGATAGAGGCAATAAAGAACAAAGAGAAAGATGCAAACAAATTAGATCCAAAAGATATCCCAAAGATAAAGGCAAAATTCTTGGAGGAATGTTTAAAAGTTATCTCGGAATTCCAGGGGCTGATGACCGGGAAATTCCTCTATGGCTTGTCATCAGGATTTATCTAAATGCAATGTTGTTTAATGATTCCTTAGATGGTATAAACGATATTTTTTATACAAATTTAACTTAAACCCAAATTAACTTAATCTACACCCTTCCACTCATGTATCGCTCGCTCGTATGCATCGTGCGTTCCTGTATCAAACCACTGTCTTTCAAATTTGAATCCGTATAATTTTCCCTCCTCTGCGAGTTTTGGAAACACATCAGTTTCTATCATTGCACGACCTTCTGGAATATACTCAAGTATCTCTGGTCTGCAGATATAGACCCCGGCATTTATCAGGTTTGATGGCTCCGTACCCTTTTTTGGCTTCTCTATAAACTCAAAAATCCTGTTTCCTTCAAGTTTTGCTACTCCAAACCCTGATGGGTCATCAACAGGAGTTAATGCAACGCTTACCACACCCTCGTTTTCACGATGGAATGTTATAAAATCGTACAAATCAATATCTGCCAGTACATCCCCGTTAAACATCAAAAAATTATCTTTTAACAGATCTTTTGCAAGCAATAACGGGCCTGCAGTTCCCAGTTCAGTTTTCTCCTCGACATATCTGATTTTAACTCCAAATTTAGATCCGTTTCCAAAATATTCTTTTATCCGATCCCCCATATGCCCTATAGAAAATATAAGATCTCTAATTTCATATTTTCTTAACAAATCGATCAGATGCTCGAGTAATGGCCGCCCTTGAATCGGGATCAGGGATTTTGGAATTTCATAGGTTAGTGGCCTCATTCGGGTTCCTTTGCCGCCGACCAGGATAAACGCGGTTTTTACATCCTTGGCGTTCAAGGACTTCGAGATTAAGATCTCTACTGCTTCTGAATAATCCTTTATCCCGGTACCATCAATCATCTGGTCCATTCTCTGGATTAAATCATCTCTCAGCGTTATTTCCAGGCTCGTTCTTTTCATTTTATTCCTATAATCTAATCTTTAATTAGATTTCAAATAAAATAAATCATTTCGTATACGTACAGAGATTAAAAATGAAAATCGTACCAGACACATCCGTCATAATAGACGGGCGGATAAACAAGGTAATTGAGAAAGAAAAAGAAGAAGTCGAGATACTTATTCCAAATGCGGTGGTATCAGAGCTTGAGTACCAGGCCAACAAGGGAAGAGAAACCGGTTTTGATGGGCTGGATGAGTTAAAATTGTTGAAGGAAAAGGGAGCAGACATAAAATTCGTCGGCGAGCATCCAAGTTTTAGAGACATAAAATACGCAACCGCGGGAAGGATCGATGATATCATCAGGACAGTTGCAGAGGAGAATAATGCGATATTAATAACCAGTGATAAAGTACAGGCGGAAATCGCTATGGTGCGGGGTATTAATGTCCGGTATATCGAGCCGAAAGTAAAGGTAATTAAACCCCAAATTTTTGATTTATTCGATGATACGACAATGTCTGTGCATTTAAAGGAAAATACACCAATTTTCGCCAAAAAGGGAAGCGTGGGCAGATTTGAACTGGTTAAAATAGGCAACGTGGTTTCTAGGGATCTACTGAATCAATATGCCAGAGAACTCATTGAATACGCGAGATCCACACCACTTGCATCCATAGAACTGGAAAGAAAAGGTGCCACGGTCCTGCAATTGGGTCAATATCGCGTGGTTATTGCCAGGCCGCCATTTAGCGATGGTTTAGAAATCACAGCAGTCAGACCTATTGTAAAAACCAACTTAACGGATTATAAACTCTCGGATAAGTTACTAAACAGACTGGAAGAGCGGGCTGAAGGGGTGTTTGTTGCCGGGCCTCCTGGAACAGGAAAAACAACATTTGTTCAGGCACTGGCAGAGTTTTATCATAGCAATGGAAAGATAATAAAGACAATGGAACATCCCCGCGACTTACAGGTTAGTGATGAGATAACCCAATATGGTGCCCTGGAAGGTTCCATGGAAAAAACAGGGGATGTTTTGCTATTGGTCAGACCTGATTACACGATTTATGATGAACTAAGAAAAACCCATGATTTCAGAATCTTTGCAGACATGAGACTGGCAGGTGTTGGAATGGTCGGGGTGACCCACGCAAGCAGGGCAATAGATGCAATCCAGAGACTCATAGGGAGGGTTGATCTGGGCATTATACCGCAGGTCGTGGATACCGTAATCTTTATACTGGCAGGCAAGATCCATAAGGTATACGAACTTAAAATGACTGTAAAGGTACCTTATGGTATGATAGAAGCAGATCTGGCCCGCCCGGTTATAGAGGTAAGAGATTTCGATACACAATCACCGGAGTATGAACTTTATTCCTACGGGGAAGAAATCGTGGTTATTCCGGTAGAAGATAGCGGAGTTGAAAAAGAGGAAGAATTTGAAATAACCAAGTCTAAAAAGCACATAATACTTGGTGTGAAGGAATTTAGAGGACGATATGCAAAGGTATTTGTGGATAACGAGTACATAATCACATCAAAAGTCAGTAAATACGGTAAAATAAGGGTGAGACGTACGTCAAATGCCGGCAAAGCTTTGATTGATGCGATCCAGTATGGGAAAAGAATAAAGATCAGGTAAACCCATATATTTCTCATATTCAATTTTTCAATTAGACCATAATTACCACAGTAAACGCACTTTCGACCTCTTAAAATATTGGCCGCCAAATTTTTAATCATTTTTACCAGTTATGTAATGCAATCATGCATTCAAAAACTGGGAAGGAAACCGATAATCACCTAAAATATTAAAACTGAGTTAAAATAATTGAACTAGTTCATATTTATTATCTTATATCCCCTAATTCTAATTTAATATGACGAGAATACCAGAAAAGGCAATTGGAAAATGGATAAAATACGAAGTGTTCTCTTAAGGTTGAGATGGGAACGAATATTGGTTATTATTTTCTTAATCTGTGCTGTGGGCATAATACTCTATTTAGTAGTACCCAGTTTGATTTCTAATGGGTGTGAAATGTATGGAGATATCTGTGTAAGATCATGGGCAGATCCAAAACGCATAAATCTGAATGCTGACACAGGTAGTGTAGTAAGTACTATATGGGTAGACGTAAAAAACATGGGGGAAAATGATCTGATCGTTGATATTGGAGCCACAACACCCCCCACCACGCCACCCAGTATGGAGTTTATGCACGAAAACGATGGAGACGCTAACATTACAAATGACGGAAGTCGAATCGAGCAATTGAATATAACGATGAGGCCGGAGGGGGATAGAAAAGTTGGATTTCGGGTTAGAGTGCTGGATAATGCCCTCAAGGGAACGTATATCATCGATGTGTTTGTGAGATCCGGGGGAATGAATATAACAAATCAAGTTCGTTTGACAGTTGATTGATCTGCTAAATGAGAATATCGATAGAAACATACGGCTGTGCTATGAACAAAGCTGATTCTGAGATAATCGCTGGTTTACTTGAGGAGAAGGGATTCTTAAATTCGTGCCCGGATGATGCGGATATACTTATCGTAAACACATGCATAGTCAAGACACCAACGGAAAGAAAGATCCTGAAAAGGTTGAATGAATTAAAAAGTTCTAAAAAGAAGGTGATAGTTTCTGGTTGTTTACCTGCCGCAATGCCATGGATCATAGATGATTTTCCCACGTTCTCCTTTATTGGAATCAATGTCTTTGACGTGGTTGATGCCGTAGAAGAGACCATTAATGATGGAAGACTTGTTAAGATACGAACCAATGAGAAGGAAAAGGTATGTGCTCCGAAGGTGAGAATTAATCCTGTTGTGGAGATAATTCCAATCGCCGAGGGTTGTCTTGGGAATTGTAGTTACTGCCAGATCAAAATGGCGAGAGGAAAACTCAGGTCTTATCCAATAGATTCAATTTTAAAACAAGTTAAACGCGCCTTAACCCATGGAATAAGAGAGATATGGATCACCACACAGGATACCTGTGCATATGGCATGGATTCCGGTACAAATCTTGCCGAACTATTGGGAAAGATAACCAGGGTAGATGGAGATTTCAGGATCAGGGTTGGAATGATGAATCCAAAACACGCCATAAATCTGCTGGATGAACTTATTGGAGTTTATAAAGATGAAAAAATCTATAAATTCCTGCACATTCCGGTCCAAAGCGGGGACGATCAGGTCTTGAGGGATATGAATCGAGGATATGGAGTTGATGATTTTAAAACGGTTGTGAGGAAATTCAGAGAGGAATTCGATGTAACTCTGGCAACTGACGTCATAGTTGGGTTTCCAACAGAGGATATCAGGGCATTTAATCGCACGGTGGATCTGATTAATGAAATAAAACCAGATATAGTAAATATTTCAAGATTTTGGGCGCGTCCGGGAACCAAGGCAAGTAAACTAAAGCCACTTCATGGCAGAACTACAAAAGAAAGATCAAGAAAAATGAATGAAGTCTTCAGAAAAATCGGCATGGATAGAAACAAAAAATGGATCGGCTGGACTGGAAAAGTCCTGATCTCTGATACGAAAAGGGATTTTTGCGGCAGGAATCTTGCGTATAAACCGATAATTCTGAAATCTGGGGGGGATTTACTTGGAGAGTTCGTGGATGTAGAGATCACAGACGCAACCTATTATGATCTTAGAGGGAGGATAAACTAACAGGATATCAAAAATGTAAAGCTGCTCTATATTTTCTCCAGATTAATGATCAAATGCGATTTACAAGATCTGCAAAGGTGTTAAAAAGATATTTATCCATAATTTTATTGCTTATTATTATCAACAACTTTCATTGTTTATCATTTCTTTGATGTTGCTATTTCCTTTATTTCATCAATTTTATTTTTCAGATCCTCAATTTTTTCTTCCAGTTTTTGAAAATCAGACTGCAATAAATGTACGCCGCCTGTAACTAAAGCACTGGAAATAATTCCTGCAGTCAATAACAAAAGGCAGCTACTGCCATATGCCATAAAATGAAAGATAACTATTGGAATTATTATCTTTCTATCATCCATGTCCAACGACCTTAGTTCAGGATCATCAGGCACTAATTGCTTAAAAACTTCCAGTTCCTGTGGATGGGTAAACATCGTATAAACGTTCATAAAAACCCAAAAAACCATTAGAATCCCGACGGTGATCAAGAGCAATCCGATAAACCCCTTAATGTCTCTTTTATTTTCGTAAACTCCTGTTCTCCTGTATAGTTCCTCTGATGCCATTTATACCCCCCTTATCATTTTCTAGTACTGAAATTGTTGTGTCTGGAATTCACATAACTACTTAATTATTCTTTAACCATTCACTTAACTACTCAACTTATTCTTTAACCATTCACATAACTACTTAACTTATTCTTTAACCAAATTATTTATATGATACAGGAAATTGGCGTCATAGGAAGTGGGGCCATAGGCGAATTATTTCAGTCAGAGGAGGAGATTGTAGAGACATCTTATGGTAGGGTAGTGGTCAATACCAAGGTAATCGGTAATAAAAAGGTGATATACCTGAACAGACACCAGGGAGTAGAACAGGATCTGGCACCCCACAACATAAACTTTAATGGAAATATCTTCGCACTTCATGAATTGGGTGTGAAAAGAATAATTGGGATATCCTCGGTTGGGGTGATCAACGAGGGAATTAAATTGAATAAGTTGATTATTGTGAACGATTTTTTTGACCTTACAAAAACGGTTTATACATTCCATGATGAGAGGATTCATGTGGA
>DAOVSA010000127.1 GCA_030633635.1 Candidatus Altarchaeota archaeon | reverse complement strand
CGATCTTGAAGAATCGGATTTTTAGTTGGCCATTTTATTCCAATCCTTGGATCATTCCATTTTAACACGTCCTGTTTTTTAACATCAAAATACTCCCCAGAATAAGCGAGTTTATAATGAAATATGGACATATCACTTATAACATAGTAGCCATTTACAAAATGAGGAGGAATTAAGACTTGAATTTTATTTTTATCATTAATTATCCAAGAATCCCATTTTAAATATGTAGGAGAAGTTGGTCTATTATCTACAACAACTTGATAGATTTCACCATAAATACATGTAACTAATTTCCAAGTTTTGTTATCACCGTGTAATCCTCTTAACACATTCTTTTTAGATTCGGCAAATTTATCGTGAATAAATTCAATACCCTCAGGAATAAATTTACTATAAATATTTTTATAATAAGTTGTAAAAATACTTCCTCTTAAATCATAATTTACAGATGGTTTAATAATAAGGATTTCATTAAGTAATTTTGATTTTTCTACTACAATATCCTTAAAAGACATAATAACCTTCCTTGTTAATAACCACGTTTTTTTACTTTTTCCCAATCGGCTTTAACCATAATATTAATCAACTCTTCAAATCTTACTTTTGGTTTCCAGCCTAATTTTTGTTTTGCTTTTGATGCATCACCAATCAATATATCTACTTCCGTTGGACGGTAATAACGAGAATCAACTTCAATAATTATTTTACCTGTTTTTTTATCAATTCCTTTCTCATCTTCATTTTTGCCTTTCCATTCCAATTCTATGTCTAACTCTTTAAAAGCAAGATTACAGAATTCTCTAACTGTATGTGTTTCTCCTGTAGCCATGACGAAATCATCTGGTTTATCTTGCTGTAGTATCATCCACATTCCTTCACAATATTCCGGTGCATATCCCCAGTCTCTTTTTGCATTTAGATTACCAAGATATAGTTTATCTTGTAAACCTAATTTTATTTTTGCAGCAGCACGGGTTATTTTACGGGTTACAAAAGTTTCACCACGGCGAGGTGATTCATGATTAAATTGAATTCCATTGCAAGCAAAAATGTTATATGCTTCTCTAAAATTTATAGTAATCCAGTATGCATAGACTTTAGCTGCCGCATATGGACTTCGCGGATAAAATGGGGTAGTCTCTTTTTGGGGCATTTCCTGAGCTTTACCAAACATTTCTGAACTTGAAGCTTGGTAGAATTTTGTCTCCATACCATTTTCTCTTATACCTTCTAATAAACGTACAGTTCCTAAGCCAGATATATTACCAGTATATTCTGGTAAATCAAAACTAACACCTACATGCGATTGTGCTGCAAGATGGTAAATCTGATCTGGTTTAACAGTTCTAAGGACATAATTTATCATACTAGAATCTGAAATATCTCCCCAGTGCCATTTAAATTTTGGATATTTTTTAGGATTATTAACGATATGATCAATTCTAGAAGTATTAAAAGTACTAGCTTTTCTTATGATTCCATGTACTTCATAGTTTTTATCAAGAAGAATTTCGGCCAGGTAAGAACCGTCCTGACCAGTGATACCGGTTATCAAAGCTTTTTTCATAACAACCCTTATGTTAGGAATCAGAAAAACTCGTTTTATTATCTTTCAATTGATTTACCTGCCCCTTAATCCACGGATACGTCTTCTCCACCCCCTTCTTAAGCGAATAATTCGGCGCCCAACCCAATTTCTCTCTTATAAGCTTATTATCCGAATTCCTCCCCCTCACCCCCAAAGGCCCAGGAACATGCTTAATGGTTAATTTCTTTCCTGCGATTTCCATGATCATCTCAGCTAACTGATTAATCGTAACCATCTCCTCAGAACCAATGTTCACTGGTCCCATAAACTCAGAATCCATTAACCTTCTCACACCTTCGAGACATTCATCAATATATAAAAAAGAACGCGTCTGCTTCCCATCTCCCCACATTTCAATCTCCCCACCATCTTCAGCTTCAGCAACTTTACGACAAAAAGCAGCAGGTGCCTTCTCCCTTCCATCGTTCCAGGAACCCTCAGGCCCAAAAATATTATGGAAGCGGGCAATTCTTATATCAAGACCATAATTCTTATGGAACGATATGTAAAGATGCTCACTGAAAAGTTTTTCCCAGCCATATTCACTATCAGGGTTGGCTGGATAAGCAGAATCCTCGGAAGTCTTGGGATTATCAGGGTCCATCTGGTTGTATTCGGGATAGATGCATGCGGAAGATGAATAGAATATTTTCCTTACATTTCTTCTGTAACACGCTTCAATCATGTTCAAATTTATCAAGGCTGAATTGTGCATAATATCTGCGTCATTATCGCCTGTGAAAACAAATCCTGCGCCACCCATATCGGCTGCCAGTTGGTAGACTTCATCAAAGTGTTGATCTACGGCTTGCCGGCAAATTGGTGGATTTCTCAGATCGCCAATGATAAAATCATTAGCATCAGTTTCTGAAAATTCAGGGTATTTCAAATCAACCCCTCGAACCCAATCGCCTTGAGCAACAAGATATTTAACCAGGTGGCTCCCGATAAAGCCACCGGCGCCGGTTACGAGGATGCGGGACATTTGCTACTCCTTTTACGCTAAGGTTGAAGTATTAGGTTGCTTGCGTTTATAGCGTCTATTCCACTTGTTGGGGTATTCCCTGTGTTCCAGTCACTAAGGGGGTATTTCTTTCTCACAAGTTGGCATCCGCTCAGTCACCCAACAACCGCACCCCCGCTGCACGAATCGAATCCACCGCAAACGGCTCAAACACCACCGCGGCGTGATAGTACTCTGCACCTAACGTGGACCGTGTATCCGTCGCGTGATAGATCTTCGCCTCGATCTCCACGGGATCTCCACTCCCCCAATAGTTTTCGGTTGCATCCACATCAAGAGGTCTGTACCTTGACCCCACTGGCTTAAGCCTGATCGCATAACCATTGGACTTTGAGATCAAATTGTTTCCTCTAATG
>DAOVSA010000144.1 GCA_030633635.1 Candidatus Altarchaeota archaeon | reverse complement strand
GAGATCATGACGATATTGCAAAAAAGATTCTTCAGCTTATTAAAGATCTTCTACTTAGAAACAAAATGGGTATGGCCAATCGCAAATTAGTTGAAAAAAAGTTTAACGTGGGAGCTCTATTTTTTGAGGCCATAGAAATCCCTCAAGTGGGGATATTTTTATGGATCATCATGGGCCTGGGAGTTGCATTGATGCAATTGGAGAAGAACAAAACTGAGTAGATAAGAAATAAAGTCCACGATGAATATTCATAACATCTATCGTCCCTTTCAGAGATATTTCCGCACAAAACGCATGCGGCAGTTCCGGCCCCTTTTCGGACTTACTGCTGAAACTCGCATTTTAGATATTGGAGGATATGAGTTCAACTGGATGCTCTTGGGCTTTTCTCCATGCGTAACTCTTCTAAACCTGTCTGTGCCGAGAGAGAGAGAGAGAGAGAGTAGCTTCGCCTGGATTGTTGCGGATGGCAAGCGCCTTCCATTCAAAGATGGAGCCTTTGAACTGGTTTACAGTAACTCGGTGATTGAGCATCTGGGCGGGATTGAGAATCAGCGTCTGTTTGCCGCGGAGGTAAGACGTGTGGGACAAAGTTATTATGTGCAGACTCCCGATAAATGGTTTTTCATTGAGCCACATCTGATTACACCTTTTATTCACTGGCTGCCTCGCAGAATCCAGAGGTTGCTTTTGCGAAATGTTACAGTCTGGGGTTGGATTACCCGCCCAACCAAGCAGTATTGTGAGTCTTTTATGAACGAAGTTCGATTATTGAAAAGAAGTGATTTACAACGGCTCTTCCCTGATGCCGATATTATACATGAACGATTTTTGGGCTTAAGCAAGTCTATTATGGCGGTGAAAAATTCGCATGAAAAATAGTTGGCCCACTATGCAAAGTGTATCTGAACGCATAAATGTCCTCGGCGTTGGTATCAATGCGATTAATATGGTCTGATGCCGCCGCTGTTATCGAAGGCTGGATTGGACAAAGTAAACGCCATTATATATGTGTTAGAGACGTACATGGGGTGATGGAGTGCCAGAAGGATGAAAATTTGAAACATATCCATAATAGCAGCGGGCTCACTGTGCCAGATGGGATGCCCTTGGTTTGGATTGGCCGATTGAACGGACTTAAGGATATTTCACGTGTATACGGTCCGGATTTGATGTTGGAAGTGTGTAGAATATCACTGCAAAAAGGCACACGGTGTATTCATTAACAATATACTCGCGGTAGTTGTTGGCTGGGGACAGAATGGGGGACGGGTTCACGTTTTCCAAAAGGTCTGTAAAGGACCTGAGATTTAAACTCATAATTTCATAAGGGAGGATTCAACCATGAGAGGGCAATTGTTGGATTACAAAGGAAAAGTAATAAAAGAGTTAGGGGGTCTCTCGAAGGAAAAGATTGATGAGGTTATTGATTTTATTGGTTACTTAAAGTCTAAGGAGCCCAGGAGAAGAAGATATAAGAAAATAGATATGCCTGATAATAGGGATAATGTTCTTTTATCGTTTGTAGGTATTGGAGAAAGTAGTCGTCCTCACGACCTTAGTGAAAACCATGATAAATATGTTTATGGTGATTTATGAAAAAGCCTATTTTCTTTGACAGTTGGGGATGGATAGCAGTAGTGGATCGTAAAGATCCTTACCATAAAACAGCAAAACACTTTTATGAAGACTATGTTAATGGTGGAGGAATTCCCATAACTACGGATTATATTTTGGATGAAGTTCTTACTGTGCTTCGCAGAAGATTGACACACCAGGTGGTGGTAAAATTTGGAGATGGTATATTCCGGGCTGTAACGATTGAGAAACTCCATCTTAAACTGATTGATAATGGACGCAGAGAGAAGGCATGGGAATTATTTAAGAAATACCAGGACAAACCTAATATCTCCTTTACAGACTTTACCTCTTTTGTAGTAATGTCTGAATTCAAGATAAGGAATGTATTTACCGGGGATGATCATTTTGAAAAGGTAAATTTAGGGTTTAAAAAAGTTCCCTAAGCGTTTGGTAAAAATTTTGGGACGGTTTCTAATTCACAAAAATGATTTACAACGGCTCTTTCCTGATGCACAAATCCGGCATGAACGCTTTTTGGGCTTGAGCAAGTCTATTATGGCAGTAAAAAATTCATAATGTTAAAAACAGGGCGAGTAATTGGTTTGCCGGTGACGGTTGGTTCCACTGAAAACATTGGCAAGGAAATTATTCAGAAATCAAAATCCGGCTATGGAGACTATGTTTGTGTAGCCAATGTGCATATGGTAACCACCGCGAGGCGGAATAAAAAACTTCGCAAAATTATGGAAGAAGCGTTTTTGGTAACCGCTGATGGATTACCTTTAGTGTGGGTGTTGAAACAAAATGGTTTCAAAGAGGCTGAACGAGTTACCGGGACCGATCTTACATTAAAGTTGTGTAAAGCGGCGGCAGACGAAAGAATACCTGTCTATTTTTACGGCGGATCCCCGGAAACCATCAAAACCCTGAAAACATTTATTGCAAAAAGATTTCCAGACTTGAAAGTAGTCGGTTATGAATCTCCTCCCTTGCTTCCCTTACAGCCGGAAGTGGATCCAGATGTTGTAAAACGTATCAACAAATCAGGTGCACGAATCGTCTTTGTGGGACTTGGTTGTCCCAAACAGGAGTATTGGATGGCTGCTTATACATCGCACCTTCCGGCCATATTGATTGGCGTGGGAGCGGTCTTTGATTTTCT
>DAOVSA010000037.1 GCA_030633635.1 Candidatus Altarchaeota archaeon | reverse complement strand
GAGTGGGATATAAGACGTACGGGCGGCATTTTTGTACCCTATCAACCATCAATGGATAAAATTATTTTATCCGACTTTATGAAAGGCACCTTTGGGGCTAACAAAGAATTTGATACGCTTTTTGAAAAGCATATAGCAGATAAAGTTCTTATTTTGAGACAGGAACAGAAAAAAGTTAATAGAGCTCTTAAAAAAGCAGATACAAATGAGAGTTGTGAGTTGTTAAAGTATTTCGAGACTAATATAAAGATCCCTTTTACTAGATTACATTATCATCTCAACTCAGTACATAAATCTTGTTCAATTTTAGATTTTAATTTTAATGAAAGTCTTCAACATTTAGCCACTACAGTAGAAAATCTTAATAATTATCTTTTAGACCTTATAGATGGTATTTTCGTAAAGAAAGAGGCCACTATCTCTCAAAAGAAACATAAAAGCGGGATGGATAAAAAAGAAGTGAAAGGAGATAAAATCCTCATAGCAGAGAAGATAGACTACGCTGAAGGAGATATAACCAAAGGAGATAGAACATATATCCGTGCAGTTAATAGCAAGATTGGTGTTATTACCACCCAATGTAAAGATGGAAAGACAGATATCTCAGATGGTGTTAATAAGATTATTTCAAATCTAGAAAAAGAAAAGAAAGACGAAGATATTGAGTAATTGATTGAGAAATTTAAAGAGGTTAAAAAGATAGTAAACGAATTTGATGAGAAGAACATTAACGAAAAAAAAGAATCGCTATTCCAAGTTACAGATGTCGCTCGATCAATTAAAAACTTAGGGGGAAAGATTGGAATGGACAGTATCATAAAGTTCGTGGAAGTTTTGGCTGGAGAATTGGCAAAAAAGTTGGTTACTTGATAGTGCAGTAAATATCTTTTTATCGGAACTTGATCATTAAAAACTATGCACTTACCTCACAACATCCCTCTCCAGAATCCTCCTGTAAACGCCTAAAAAAGCATTTGACTCAATATTATCGGGTTTTATGAATACTATGTCCCACTCACAGGAAACCTCAAACCCGCATATTGCAGGAACACTTCTCGAACATTCCCGCAGGTTGTCCCTGAAAATAGTCTCTATAAACTCACTATCAAAATCTTTCTTTGGGAGTTTAACAACAAGCCCATCTCCTTCGTGTCCCAGGGTTTTAACATATCCGGCAAGCTTTAAATGTGCTGTCATCCCTGATAACTTTTTCCCATACTTTCTTCTTAATCTCAGGTATTTCTGGTACTCCCCATAGGACACAAACCCATTTTTCCTGGCTAAATATTCCTCATATTCATATCTGCACCCGAATCCCTTTTCTTTGGCCATATGCTCCCTGTAGTCCCTGTAAGACATAAACGACTTTCGCCCGTCCGGACGCTTACGGCGACCATGTGGAGATGAAACTTCCTGCTGGGTTAGATGTTCCTGATATTCATGTCTGGATGCAAACCCCATTCCCCCGGCAAGATGATTATTATACTCCTTAGGAGATTCAAATCCCCTTCTTTTGGCTGCGGTGTAAGCCCATGTAGTCGGATAAGGAAGATTTACTTTACGGGCTACCTCTGCAACTGACAGACCCTTACCGTTATCATAAAGACGCCGCATCAGTTCTATGGTTTCTTCCGGTATTTTTATTCCCTTCATTTTAATGACATTAGACTGTCTGCAATCTCATAATCTATTATCCCATCAACCATAATTGGCAGCCATCATATTAACCATAGTTTCAATTTATTTATCATCTTCAATTATATTCCCCAAATGAACAAGCAATCAATACCAAGAATCACATTAACGGCAACTGCGGCAGGGCTGTGCATGGCTATTGGATACAGAACCTATCAGGCAGGGAACCATATCATTGGCATGGCAGTGTGGGTTATCGGCATCGGGAATCTTGTTTTACTGGTGAAGATGTTAAAGAAGTAATCCTTTTCAGTTCAGTCTAAAGCCACATACACCCCTGAAATGGAACAACTAACATAATCAAAGGAAGAGAAATTAACATTCAAAGTAGTCCCATGGCTAAGGCAGATTGCGTTAGCATACCTGAAGTACGGGAAAAGCAGATATGCAAAGGAGAGGATAAGGAGGGAAATGAAATATTAATCCAATCTGTAACTTATATATATTATCAAAGATATAATGATTTTATAATTTTTATTTATAATTAGGTGATTATGGCAAATCCGTACCAGTTTTTGAATGTATGAATGTATTTATACTTTATAAAACTGGTTAAAAAAGGCCCCGATTATCGGTTTCTTTACCAGTTTTGAATGCATGACTGCATTACATAATTGGTAAAAATGATTAAAAATTTGGCGGCCAATATTTTGAGGGGTCGAAAGTGCGTTTACTGTAGTAATTATGGACTGTACCGACTCGCCGATAGGCGAGTCAAATGCAGAAAATGCAGGCGCGTCTACAGTCTAAAGAAACTACAGAGGGATGTGGAGATCCTGCACTATTTTTGCCTGGAACTGTCGGCCAGTAAGACCGCAAAGGCACTTGAACTTGACTACGAAACCGTCTATTCACGTTACATGTTTTTCCGCAGGAAAATCATACAATATCAAAACAACAGCTTCCGCAAGTTAAGCGGTGAACTGGAGATTGATGAAACGTATTTCGGTGGTAAGAGGAAAGGTAAGCGAGGTCGTGGGGCGTTCAACAAGGTAGTG
This sequence comes from Candidatus Altarchaeota archaeon, assembly GCA_030633635.1. Taxonomy (GTDB): domain Archaea; phylum Altiarchaeota; class Altiarchaeia; order IMC4; family DAOVSA01; genus DAOVSA01. The sequence goes on along the minus strand of DAOVSA010000037.1, from coordinate 3,625 downwards.
GTTTTTGGTGTACTGGAGCGAAATGGTAAAGTCTACACGACTGTTGTCCCGGATGTTTCAGCTGAAACCCTAATGACTGAAATTAAGGATAAAACAGAGAAGGGATCAGTCTATTATACCGACTGCTTCAAGAGCTACAAGAGTCTGAAACGGTACGGTAAACACTGTAGGATAAACAAGGAGCATGCTTTCGCTAAAGGCAGGACCCACATTAATGGAATAGAAGGGTTCTGGTCGTTTGCGAAAGAAAGATTTTACAAGTATCATGGTATCAGTAAAGATAACTACTATCTTTACTTAAAGGAAATGGAGTTTCGGTTCAATCACCGAAACTCTGATTTATTTAAGAAGATGTTCAAGATAATTTATAGTGATTTTGGTACGGATTTGCCATAATCGCCATATTTTATTATGCATTGGGCAGATAAAACGGTCGATGAACTCCTGAAAAGAGGTAGTAAACATGTAATAGAGACTGGAACATCTATTTCAGGAATTCCTCACGTCGGAAATGCAAGCGATGTAATCAGGGGAGATGCGATCCGAAAGGTCCTTGAGGAAAGAGGCATCAAACCCGGGTTTATATGGATTGCCGATGATTCCGATCCATTCAGGAAAGTCCCGAAGGGGATGGAAAACCTAACGAAGTATCTGGGATACCCTGTTAGTGGTATCCCTGATCTTGACGGATGCCATGATAATTTTGCAGATCATTTTATAGAACCATTTTTGAACGATTTGGAGGAATTCGGCGTGAAACCCACTCCTTATTCCACAACAGAGTTATACAATAGCGGCAAATTCTATGAAGGGATTAAAATCGCGCTTAAAAATTCCGAAAGGATAATTGGGATATTAAATAAATTTCGAAGAGAACCTTTACCCCGAGATTTCATTCCATGGAACCCAATATGTGAGAGATGTGGCAAAATATCAACGACCCGGCCGTATGATTATGGAGCTGGCATCGTAAGATACACATGTGAGGACACTCCAATTTCCGGCGGGGTGGTAGAGGGTTGTGGGCATAAGGGAGAGAGTGATATCAAAAAAGGACGTGGAAAGTTGCCCTGGCGCGTAGAATGGGCAATGCGTTGGTCATATTTTAAAGTCACGTGTGAACCACTCGGAAAGGAACACGCATCGGCTGGCGGATCATTTTGGACGTCTAAAGTGATCAGCAAAGAAATTTTTCAATGGGATTGTCCATTACCCCTTATCTATGAATTTTTTACCCTAAATGGTGAGAAGATGTCATCCTCCATGGGGAATGTGATAACCCCCCGAGATTGGTTACAAATCGCTGAACCAGAGGTTTTGAGATTTTTTATGTATAAAAAGCTACAAAAACAGCGGGACATAAGCCATGAAAGGATTTCAAACCTGATTGATGATTATGATATGGCAGAGAAAGTTTATTTTGGACTGGAAAATGGAAAAGACAAGATTAAACGGACGTATGAACTATCGCAGGTAAAAAAGCCGAGACTATTGCAGGTTCCATTCACGCTATGTGCCGTACTGTCACAGATCCCAAACGTTGATTTAGAGACGATTAAGCATAGACTAGAGAACCTTGGATACCGGGATTTTGATTTGGAACGCTTAAGTGTGCGGTTAAATCTCGCCAATAACTGGGTTAAACTCTATGGTCCGGAACACCTGAGGTTTGAACTCCTGGAGGATGCCGGGGTTGTGAAAAGCAGATTAACTCAAAAACAAAAAAATGGATTGAGTATCCTCTCTAGTGAACTAAAAACAGACTGGAAAGCTAGGGAATTACACAAACGCATATATGAGATTGCCAGAAGTATTGATCTGGAACCAACCAAATTATTCGAGGCAATTTACCTGGTTTTAATAGGTAAAAAGTGCGGACCAAAGGCTGCGAGTTTTATATTAACATTGGATCGCGATTGGGTCGTTAAGAGATTTATATCATTATGATGATACCTTATGATGATACAGAATATAGAATTCAGCATAATTCTCAAGTGTAAAGGATAAGGTAGGGGTCAGCCCGATAGGCCGACATGATGGGCACCACCCATAGTATCACAGCAATTGCGATCTATCGGGTCCAAAATACCTCAAATGATTGAAGTATTTATCCGTAATCCTAATCAGAAGTATATCTCAGCACCTTGGACCCTCAACAGGAAGAGAAAATATGAATCGACGTGAAGACGTATTACAAAAAATGGGTAGATTGACCTCATTAGATGTGTTTCGTGGGATAACCATCGCGGGTATGCTATTGGTGGGCAATCCCGGCAGTAGGAAACACGTTTATGCTCCATTACTTCACGCCGAGTGGCACGGTTGGACCCCTGCGGATTTGGTATTTCCATTTTTCCTATTTATCGTCGGTGTAGCAATGCTATTCTCGTTTAGAAAAAGAAAAGAACGTGAAGAATCTACCACGCAATTGATGTTGCACGTGTTAAGACGTTCGGTCATACTTTTCCTACTGGGGCTTATACTCAATGGGTTTTCCGATTATAACCTCACTGAGATACGTATACTTGGAGTGCTACAGAGAATAGCGATTTGTTATCTTTTCGCCTCTGTAATCACCTTAAAATTCAACGTGAAAGGTCAGGCGATATGGGCGGGCATATTGTTGGCAGTTTACTGGGTATTGATGGAACTCGTACCCGTGCCGGGAATAGGGGCAGGTGTGTTGGAGAAAGGTAAAGACCTGGGCTCGTACATAGATAGGTTGGTACTGGGTGGACACCTCTGGGGGATGTCCAAAACCTGGGACCCCGAGGGACTATTGAGTACTATACCAGCGATATCCACGACTCTATTCGGTGTACTTACCGGACAGTGGTTAATCTCGAAGCGTTCACCGTTAGGCAAGACCGTAGGTATGTTCTTCATGGGTACCCTGGCATTGTTCGTCGGATTGGTAATGAATATCTGGTTTCCCATAAATAAGGCGTTGTGGACAAGTTCCTACAGTGTGTTCACTGCGGGAATGGCGTTGTATTTCCTGGCGATGTGCTACTGGACGATCGACATTAAAAAATGGCGTTTTTGGACAAAGCCCTTTGTTGTACTCGGTACAAACGCGATAACCGTATTTTTCCTCTCCGAAATTTTTGCACTTATACTTTATCAGATAAGAATACCACAAGCAGGAGGAGCTAGTGTCTCGCTTAAAAGTTGGCTTTACACGAACATATTTATGCCTCTGGTTGGATATAAATTGGGTTCGCTATTGTATGCAATCTGTTTTGTATTACTGTGGACCGGCATTATGAGTATATTTTATAAAAGGAGCGTATTTATTAAGATATGACTTCAATAGAGATTCTTTACATCAAAAATCAGGATAAATCCTCTAGAATCTTACAAAAACATCGGTAAAATGATCCAACATCCACTTAAATGGCTTGAAAAGCATCCTAAGATTGCGTGGGGACTCATGATCACTTATGCGGGTGTAATTTTCTTTTTTTCATCCATGCCCGTGGTACCTCAACCCATAGATGTGAACATATACATACTAACACTTGAACACGCACTTGAATACGCGGGATTTGGCTTCCTTTTACTTGCTGCATTTAGAAGCAGAGATCAAACGATAGTACATGCAGTATTTCTGGCGTTCCTAGTT
>DAOVSA010000106.1 GCA_030633635.1 Candidatus Altarchaeota archaeon | reverse complement strand
GTGGTCATAATGTCCGTGGGTCACAAAAATAGCATCCAGATGCATTATTTCATTCTTTAGTAATAATCCCCTGATATCTGGGGGTGTTTCGACCAATAAATTGAAATTTTCCAACTCAAAGAGAATTGAAATCCTCTCCCTCTGGAGAATTTTGTTTTTTTTCGCAGATCTGCAATGTTTGCAATCACAGCCTATCGCGGGAATTCCTTGTGATGCCCCGGTTCCTAGAAATTTTATTTTCATTTTGATCATCTGCTGGCGCCTGCAATTGTTACCACAAACATGATCCACGCCAGAATAGATAGTCTGTCAGTTATCTATAATCTATACGTGAATGTATTAAAATACCAAAGAGAATTCATAGAAAGTATCCTCTCACCCCAAACTATTGTGTGATGATGGCGTGATATATAGATTGAGGAGAATATAATATAGGACACGATTAATTCAGAAAGATACAGAGGAGTATTGGATAATAACCAGAATAGGATAATAACCAGAATATGAATAGCATAGGAATTCTAAGCATACAGGGAGATGTGTCCGAGCACGTTATGGCTGTGAAAAAGGCCATAAGAACTCTTGGCATGAAGGGAAGTATCATTGAGGTAAAGAAAACGATCCCGGATCTGCTGGATGCGTTAATCATCCCGGGTGGAGAAAGTACAACGATTGGAAATTTTTTATGGAAAACTGGGATGGATATTGAGATAAAAAAACTCGCAAAAGATATCCCGATTCTGGGGACGTGTGCCGGAGCAATAATTCTGGCAAAGGAAGGTGATGAACAGGTTAAACGAACCCATCTTCTTGGCCTTATGAGCATGAAGATCAATAGAAATGCATTTGGGCGTCAAAAAGAAAGTTTTGAAGCAAATTTAGGGATTCCAGAGATAGGAACTGATCCGTTTCATGGGGTTTTTATCCGGGCCCCGATAATTGAAAAAATATGGGGCGATACGAAAGTCTTGGCCAGGCATGACGGAAAAATTGTGGCTGTGAGGGAAAATAACCTGATGGCATTATCATTTCACCCGGAATTAGTTCGTGATACAAGAATTCATGAATATTTCTTGAGATTAATCTAATATATAAAATAGATATAAGATAAAATGGACAAGCCAAAATTGTTTACCGTAGGTCCGGTATGGGTTCATCCAGATGTGTTAAAAGAGATGTCGCACCAGATGTTTAGCCATAGAGGCAAAGATTACATGGATTTACACATAGAGGTAATAAAAAAGTTAAAAAAATTTATGCAGACCGGAGACGATATATATCTGTCGACGTCTTCATCCACAGGGATTATGGAGGCGTCTGTTAGAAATTGTGTCGAGAAAAATGTACTGAATCTTATATGTGGGGCATTTGGCACGAGATTCAGTGAGGTATGTACCTCTAACGGAAGGATAGCCAAAAAAGTGGAGGTTCCGTGGGGAAAGGCAAACACGGCAGAAAAGTTAGATGAGGCATTGGCCAAAAGCGATGCTGAAGCTGTAACCGTGGTCCATAATGAAACTTCTACAGGGGTTATGAACCCCTTAAAAGAAATTGCAAGTGTTGTAAAGAAGTATGACGTATTATTTTTGGTCGATGTCGTAAGTTCCATGGGTGGAACAGAAATCGATGTGGACGGACTTGGTATAGATGTCTGCTTTTTTGGGACTCAGAAATGTATGGGTGTCCCGCCAGGGTTAACGGTAGTTTCTGTTAGCGAAAAAGCGTTGGAAAAGGCAAAAGAAATTAAAGATAGAGGCTATTACTTCGATTTTTGGGTTATGAAAAAATATTCCGAAAAAAATAATACCCCGGTAACACCGCCAATCCCCCAGATGTTTGCTCTAAGTAAGGCACTGGACCTGATGTTTGAAGAAGGCCTGGATAACAGATTTAAGCGGCATAAAAAAGTGGCTGAGCGGGTAAGAGAAGGCATTAAAGACCTGGGATTTGGAGTTTTTCCGGATGAAAAATACGCTTCACCAACTCTTACGTGTATAGATACCAAAGGAGTGGATCCAAAATCGATACTGCAACCGATGAAAGAGAAAGGATTCACCCTGGCGAGCGGATATGGAAAGATAAAAGATCAGACATTCAGAATTGGGAACATGGGATGGATTACCTTAGAGGATGTAAATGAGTTATTGGAAAACCTAGAAGATGTTATGAAAAGGATTCAATAAATAATTGAGATTTAATGGCTCCAATTTGGATTTATCCTCTTTTTTGGTTTTCCTTTTTTGTTTATTTCAAATGAAAAAACAAATCATTCCAATAGGAATCATTGTATTGGCGTTTTTCATCGGAATCTATTTCTATCCACAGATGCCGGAACAGATGGCATCACACTGGAACGCCGAAGGTCAGGTGGATGGATACCTGCCAAAATTTTGGGCGTTGTTTTTGATGCCCATACTGTCTTTTGGATTATATCTGCTCTTTATTGTAATCCCAAAGATCGATCCCTTAAAAGAGAATATCGAAAAATTCAGAAACTACTATGATACCTTCGTGATTATCTTTATCTGCTTTTTGTTCTACATCTATCTGGTAACGATATTTTGGAATCTCGGATTTCAGTTCAATATGGGTTATGTTCTGATCCCTGCCATTTCTGTGCTGTTCTATTACTGCGGGATCCTGATAGAAAATGCAGAGAGGAACTGGTTCGTTGGTATCAGAACGCCATGGACGCTGAGCGACGATGGAGTCTGGAAGAAGACCCATATTGTTGGAGCTAAATTGTTCAAGATATATGCATTGCTCCTTTTGGTATCGCTTCTTTTTATTGACCTTATGCCCCAATGCCTTGTCTTTGTAATCCTTATTCCAGCAGTACTGATCGTAATTTATCTGTTTGTTTATTCATATATCGAATATCAAAAGGTGAGGAAATGAACAAAAAGCTATTACTGGGATTATTCTTAATGAGTATACTAATCGGTGCATTGTTTATCTTAAACGGCGTACAGGAAGGAGGAAAAGAAGGAGGAAAAGAAGAACAAGGAGGAATTGAATCAAACAGGGAGATAATTGACTCCGAGAAAGTCGGGGAAAACGCCCAGATTTTAACGATTAAAGGTGAATCCAATCAGGTGGAATACACCGGATATGACATAAACTATACCAGAGATAACAGAACCTATAGAAATTATTTTGATTCCAATCTAAGGCAGTCTCTTGATTGGATAAACGGGAATACAAAAGAGAATTCCACTTTCCTGTGCTGGTGGGATTATGGGCACATGATCCGGGGATATTCCGGTAGAGATGTTATAATTTACTCCCCATCCGAGGATATTCTCTACACGCTCGCAAGCAAAAAATGGAATGAAGAAGGTTCCGGGGATTTTTCTTCAAGAGAAAAAATCGATGATGTGGTTTTGGCACTGGTATC
>DAOVSA010000079.1 GCA_030633635.1 Candidatus Altarchaeota archaeon | reverse complement strand
TTCTGGAGGTATGATTTCCTTTAGTTTGCATAATGCGACTGCTGCAGATCCTCTGACATCTGGATCTTCACCCTCTGTTAATTTCAGGATCCCTTGTGTAACCACTGATTGTTTATCATTACTGCTCTCTTTTAGCATTCCTATTATTCTTTCACTCTCAATGAAATCACCACTCAACAGTCCCTTTACAATTTCATTGGTATTTAGTTCCTTTTCCTCATCGGTCTCAATAGCCTTTGACAAAAATTTATAAGATCCTAGATTGACGTTCCAGATATCCACGTCTATCATGAAATCCTTTAAGTCTCTATCCAGGAAATATCTCTTGAGTTTTTCTGACTTTTCAAGTTTTTCCTTTCTTTCCTTATCATCTCTTATCTCTATAACCTTTTTTAATTCATCTAAAAGTATGCTTCTGCCCGTTCTAGGATTATAACTTCTCATAATGTCTTTGTAAAATGCATCCCATCTGATTTCTATGACGGTAAGTTTTGCCAATACTTCGGGCTCTATGTCCAGTTTCTTTCCAGGAATGTTCTTTTCATCAGCATATCTGTTTATCTCCTCTGCAAGAGTCAGTTGTAACGTGAATTTGTTGATAGCTCTCTTTATCCTTCTCGGGTTTCCGCCTGTACTTTTCAGAAATTCACTGTATTTTCTTATTTCAGGCGGTGCTGTCTTGTCAATGAATGCCTTGATATCCCATTCCCCGATATCGGGTATCCTAAAGGGTATCTGGATTATTTTTTCTATGTAATCTGAACCCTTGATTAACTCCTTACCGTCTCTGGTCAACTTTGCATACTTTAATTCTACACCCTTTTGTATCACATCTTCATCTACTCCAACGACAAAGAAGCATTTATCATTGCTTAGAAAAACCTTTATCGCTTCGAGAACATCTATTGCCTTTTCAGGGGAACATCTATCCAGATTATCAATGAAGATTACCAATTTCTGTTCCCCTGTTAAGTATTCTGAAACTAAGCCATCGAACTCCTTACTGAAGTCTGCGATAACCGAGACGATCTCATCCTGTTTGAAGATATCCTCCAGTTTTACGTTACTAAAAGGAAGCATAACAGAAGTCGTAACGTTTGCCAATCCTAACCAGTTTATTCTCTTGGTGAGTTTCTTGATTTCTTTTTTAAGAGTGGGTTTAGCATCTTTCTCGATTCCCTTTAGTATTGCCTGCAGAAGTGCACCACGAAGATCTTGAATCTTATCATATCCCCAGGCATCGAACCAGATGGTTTTCTCTTTCTCTTTTTCTAATAGAGACTGGATTAGCCTCATTAGGCTCGTCTTCCCGGAACCCCAACTGCCATAGATGCCTATCGTTAGCGGCGGTTCAGACTCCGAGATTATGGTTTTGAGTGTGGCTGCATAGGGCTCAAAACCCAGTTTATCCTCTTTTATTAATTCTATCTCTTTATCGGGTATTATGCCCTTATTATTCTGATTTTTAGCCATTTCAAGATTAGATGTAGTGTAGAGGGACTTCTGTCCTAAAAACGTAAATGGACATATGTCCTCTTTATGAAATTAGAGGACATGAATAAAAGGATAGGTCTGGTCTTGGATCACAGAAAGGGATTGTTGGACTTGAACCCAAGCCAACGATACCAAAGAGACAAGCAAATAGGATATCAAAGAATTGGAACACGCACAAGTCCCTTCACGGGATTATGCCAAATGTGTGTTTACAATAATGTTAGGATTTATCAATGCCGAGTTCTAATCTATTCGTCATGGCCCTGAGTATGTCCAGTACCTTATCTTCAGCGAGTTTGGACTCGTTTATTATCTGTTTGATGGTTCGTTTTCCGTTTATTAGAGTATAAATCGTCAGACCATCATTCTCCAAACTGGTTGTATACCTGGTCTATTATATCTGCGAATTCTGGATATTCTTCTTTCAAGGTGGTTTGATCGTGTTGAACTATCGCCATTTTGTCTTTATACGGGTTTTATGCGGGTTGTGAAAAATTAAAGTACACGAAGGTATATTGGGCTATTGTGCATGGAATTTTAAAATAAAATAATTAAATAATACGATAATTATCAAATAGATAGTTTTCAAGTAATCGAACCCGGATCTGCATCACCCCCTGTTATTATCCCTTTCAAATCCTTCAGGTAATCTGGCTCGTATCGTTCCAGGATTTCTCCATCTTTTATTTTTTCTAATTTCAATATGTGTTTTTCTTTCACCTTTCTGGCCTCACTAATATCAGTAGTGAACTCTTCCAGGAGTGTGGATGTCCTCTCCCCGGCGAGAATATTTGGCAAAATAACATAATCTGCCCCGGAATCATATAATCGAAGTGATCCATCCAAAGAATTTGCGGTAACAATAACAACCGAGTTTGGATTGTGTCGTTTGGTTTCTGTTATTAAAAGTAAGTTATCCTCTTCATCCGGAACGGTTGAAATGACCATTTCCGCATCTTTAAGGTCAATTCTCTTCAAAATTTCAGTATCGCCAAAATCCCCATATATGCAGGGAACTCGCAGTTTCATTAATGATTTGATGATCTCGGGATTGTAATCGACGACTAAAAATTCCTTTTTTAGTCTTTGTAGCGTTCTGACAATATTATATCCCATTCTATGACATCCACAGACGATTATGTGTTTTTCTGATTTTTGAGGTAACTCCCCCAATGCTTTCCCACCCCTCGAAAATTTCTCGAAGATTCCAAGAAGGGGTAGTAATCCCCTGTAGATTCGATTACTATGTATGATAAAGTACGAACTAACAGTTATGGTTACAACAGCAATGAACGTTATCAGGGAATGAACCTCTGAGGATATGTGTCCAAGTAAAAGGCCTTGAGAGGCAAGAATCAATGAAAATTCGCTTATCTGTGCCAATGAGAGTGCTGTTAAGAGAGATGTTCGTTTTCCATACCCAAATAAACTCGCTATGGTCATCATAATCAATGGCGTGCCGATCAGAACGAATAATGAAAAAATAATCGTCGGTTTGATGAGCGGCATTATAATCTCCATTCCCAGGGATACAAAGAAAATTGTCGCGAAAAAATCCCTAAGAGATCTTATCCTTCCGATGATTTCTAAATTGTAGGGAAATGACGCCAGACTAACCCCTGCAAGAAAGGCACCTATCGCGATCGAAAAACCTAGCAAGTGGGCAAATCCCGAAAAAATGAAGCACCATGAAAGTGAGGTTAGGAATAATAACTCGATTGATCTTGCGGCAAATTTGAGCAATGGGGGCAATACAAACCTGCCAATAACTATTGCGATTGAAACTAACCCGACGCCAGTTAGTATTGCATTGCTAAGGGCTGATGCCGAGAAGCCATCGACTGTCATTAGAGTGGCCAACACCATGATGACCGCTACATCCTGAATCAATAACACTCCCAGACTAATTCTCCCGTGCAATGTTTCTAATTCGTTCTTGTCAGACAGAAGCTTAATAACGATCATAGTGCTGCTGATTGTCATGGCAAATGCAATGTAAAATGACTCAATGAAAACAAAACCCAGCAACTGGGCCAGTAAAAAACCAAAGGTGAAGGTTATGATGATCTGGCCCAGGCCACATCCAACGGAAACCCTTCCAACATCCTTCAATCTTCTAAAATCTATCTCCAGCCCAACCATAAATAACAGAAATGTTATCCCTAGCTCTGCAAGTGTCGTTATTATCTCCTCATTTGTGATCAAACCAAACCCGGAGGGCCCTATTATAACTCCAGCCAAGACATATGCAGGGATCATCGGTTGTTTGAGTATCCTGGCCAGATAAGCAAAAATAGTTGCTGCAACTATTATATACCCAATGTCCACGAGTAGAATCAAACGTTCATCCAAGAGTGCGGTTACATCCACCATTTTATTTTATATCCTCTCACTCTCTCAGATACTTTTTTATGGGCATACAATCCATAACAACCATCTGATTGGGCAAGGTTATAGATAAAACTGATATTTTGAGGTATATAAATGATTTTGGTTCTTATATGATTACATCTATAAAGGCCATAGAATGAACCAAAAGTCCACGGACCCGGCGGGATTTGAACCCACGATCTCCGGATTAGAAGTCCGGTGCCCTATCCACTAGGCTACGGGCCCATTTAAGATATTTAAC
>DAOVSA010000026.1 GCA_030633635.1 Candidatus Altarchaeota archaeon | reverse complement strand
TGTATTTTCCATGGGGTTTGTATTTACCGATATGATACCATCCATGTACACTGACATCATACACTGGATACTGATAAACCCGCCAATTATAGATTCGCCCGATGTGGAGAATATGGTATTTTTCTTTGTTCATCTGACGTATCCACTATATGTTCTGGCCATAGTTCTCACAGGCCTTTATATGCTTCTTGTGTCAACATCCCCAAGAGGCAGGGCAAGAGCAAAGGGGAGCCTGATAAGACTTGTACTAGGTATGGTGGCTATCGTGATAACAATACCGTTGATTCAATTACTCCTGGATGTCTCTGAGGGATTTACCTCGCTGGTACTCAATTTAGCGGATGAGGAGATAGCGATCTCGGCATTTAGGGATGTGATCGGTAAATTTGCTGCACATTTTAAGATGTTAGTCATGGGTGCTGGTATGGAAATGGGGTTTTTGATGCTGTTTCTAGCGATCCTAATGTTTATACCGTTCGTAACTATGGGATTAAGGTATCTGATGATAATATTCTGGACGTTACTCTTTCCTTTTACCATACTTTTATATTCTTTTGAGTTTACCCAAGGAATGGGTAAAGCCATGCTGCGCCAAACATTAGCGTGGATATTCGTGCAGGTTCTGTACGCATTCGTTATAGTGGCAATAGCGGTTGGTGTGGCTGCAGTACCCTCAACTTCCCCTATCCCAATATTTTTCATAGAGTATGCAGCAGTTATGCTGTTAATAATCGCACCGTTTATTATGCTTGGCGTCATGGACTGGATCGCGGCGGTGGTCATCTTTGGAATACCCTCACTACTATTAGAGGCATCGACTATGGTGGATGAGATGCAGATCGAGAAGAAGGAGAGCAAGGAGAAGTAGATAAAGAAAGTATAGATGTAGTGTAATTTTTAAGTTGGGTTTCTAATAATCTATACAGAAATGCGTCCATAGTCTAGTCTGGTTCAGGACTTTGGCCTTCCAAGAACCCCTACAAAAAGGATTTCATGTGGCCGACTAAAGTCGGACACGTGTCGGATAAAATCCGCCACATCCCAAAACGGAGAGAGCCAAAAACCCGGGTTCGAATCCCGGTGGGCGCATTGATCTATAGCCCCGTAGGGTAGTGGCCAATCCTATCGGGCTTTGGACCCGACGACGCAGGTTCAAATCCTGCCGGGGCTAATGATCAAAAGGGGTATCGACCAATCCAAATTTATTCAAATCCGTGGGTTGATAAGGTAGAGTGTCTGTGTTCAAATCAAATGGGACCTACCCCAATCCCTCAAAGCTGCCCATACCCAGTTTCTTCATGAATCTCTCCATCTTTTTTCCACTACCCACATTCTTCATCAATTTCTTCATTTGCTTATGATACTTTAACAGTTCCCTGACATCCTCTGGTTTGGTTCCAGAACCGCGTGCTATTCTTTCAATTCTTGATTTTTTTATCATCTCTGGGTTGGACATCTCTTCAGGGGTCATAGAGTCCATAGCTATCTTAAATCGTTTTAATTTTTCTTCTTGTACATCCAGTGCATCTTTAGGCACTGGAGCCCCAAAGGGCAGTAATTCCATTACTTTTTTTAGTGGTCCCAGTTTATTCATCTCACTAATCTGCTCGTAGATATCATTTAAGTCGAATTTACCGCTTAGTAATCTTTTTGCAACTTTTTCGTCAAATTCTACTTCTTTTGCTTTTTCTAACAATGTCTGGAGATCACCAAAGCCTATTAGTCTTGATACAAATCTTTCAGGGTCAAATTCCTCGAGATCAGAGATATGTTCGCCAACGCCAATGAAATAGACCGGGGCGTTTGTGGAAGAACATGCAGATAACGCACCACCACCTTTCGCTGTTCCATCCATTTTGGTCAGGATAATGCCCTCCACATCACAAGAACTTTGAAATGCGGCAGCATGTTCACCTGCGGCCTGACCCATTGTCCCGTCCAACACCAGCAGGGTCTTTTCCGGTTTTATCTCCGCATGGATCCTATTTATATCCTGCATTAAATCTTCATTAAGTCTGTGTCTGCCCTCAGAATCGATTATGATTAAACCATTTCCCTTGAAGTGTGCAATTCCCCTGTGAATAATCTTTAACGAATCTTTTTCGTTGGTCTCGCCATAGAATGGTATATCAATCTCAGCCGCTAGCTGATTTAATTGATCATAGGCGGCGGGTCTAAACGTATCAGCGCAAATTAATCTTGGATGCAGACCAGATCGCTGGAAATATCTGCTCAATTTCGCAACGGTTGTTGTTTTACCACTCCCCTGTGTGCCAACCAAAAGAATTTTTCCCCCATCAGAAACCTTTAGTTTATCTCCAGTTCCCAGAAGTTTCACCAGCTCCTCGTATGTTATTTTTATCAAATTTTCCCGCCTGCTCAGGGATCCTGGTGGCTTTTCCAATAAACTTCTTTCCTCTATTGACTTAGAAAGATCAAAAACAAGTTTTACATTAACATCAGCGACCAATAATGCCTTCTGAATCTCTTTTAAATATTCCCGCACGGTTTTTTTATCTACAACAACTGCTTTTCTCAGTTTTTTTATCGCATTTTGCAAACCGGTTCCAAGTTTTTCAACTACCATCTTAACTCCTTCTTGGGCGAAGCTGGTAATCCACTTCTCGTAATCAACTTCCACACACAATGAATATAATAAATACTATGAAAACAACGATATAAATCAACAATACTATGAAAACAACGATATAAATCAACAAATGACAAAATCCCGCCCATTCACGCTCAATCACGTCCCAAGTTCCGATATGAAAATCCGCCAATTATGCTACTGCAGTAATCATTATCATACATATATTAATATTTAAATGTGAATATTCACAATATTAGTAATACATATCTAGAAATATATTTCTAGACATATACTTCAAAATGAAAAGAATCGACAAACTGGATCTTGAGATAATTAAACATCTGCAGGATGATGGAAGGATGAGTTTTCGTGAACTAGGAAGGAAATTGGATGTCCCTCATACCACGATTTTCACGCGAGTGAATCGGCTCATGGATCAAGGGGTAATTAAGAAGTTCTCCGCAGTTATTCATCCACACGAAATCGGTTTCCAGATTGGGTATGTAATTATAAATACACCACCATCACAATCAAAAAAGGTTGCAATTGAGATATCAAAGTTTAATGAGGCGAGAAAGGTTTTTCGCACAGTTGACGGTAAGGTGATAGTTAAAACCGTTGTTCCAAATCACACCGTGCATGATGGTTTGGAAAAGTTTCTGATGAAGTTAAATGGTCATGAGATGTCGGTTTATCCGATCCATGACGTCGTGAAGTTTGATCACACCATGCACGAGGATGCACTTAAAGAACTGCTAGTAGTTAAAGAACTGGTTAAATCGGCCGATAGATCATAAAATCAGTACAAAATCTACTCAAAGCTGGGGAGTAGGAACCACATCTTACAACATCTAGAATTTTGGTCTCATAACCAAGTTCTAGGCAAATTTTCTCGACCTTTTTAGTTGTTTCTTCACCGTTTCTGGCAAAATCGTAAAAATGAATTATTCCATCATCTTTTAGTGCTGGTAAAGAAATATCTAAGAAATTTTCGGCGTCTTTTGGCAGGGGCATCACCACTCTATCAAATTTACCTAAATCCGAGGTCTTTTTCCTGACATCGCCCTGAATCGGGGTTACACTGACTTTATTCAATCGTATGTTTTCTTCCATATACCCAAACGCCACTGGATTGAGTTCTATTCCATAAACCTCGGCATTTGATTTTTTTGCGATTAGTACTGGATAGAAACCAATGCCTGCAAACATAACCAGTACCCTCTCATCGGCTTTGACCTGGTTGGCGATTCTAATTCGTTCAGTCCCCAATCTGGGTGAGAAATAAGCCCCCTCGATATCAAGCTTGTATCTGCACTCATATTCACGATATATGGTCTCGGTTCTATCCTCACCAGCGATTATTTCAAACTTTCTCGTCCTGTATTCTGTTTTCACCTCACTCAGTTTATTTACCACGACCCGGATAGGCTTGAAGGTATTTAGCAGGGTATTTCCTATCAACTCTTTCTCATCATCCAGCTGTATTGGAATGTCGAGTATGGCGATATCCCCTACTATATCCCAGGATCTCGGGACCAATTTCAATTTCTCCGGGCTTAGCTTATCATTTAATGCTTCTTTCAAGGATTTTGGTTTTTTTGAGCACATTTTATGGGGTTTACTAGGTTTTAATTCCCTTTCTATTTTTATTTAAAGAATGAAATAAAATTTAATAAAAGATGAAATTCAGATATTTAATCCTTATTATTGCGGTTTTGATTTCAATTATCTCGCCCATAGCATTTGGAGATACCACGGATGTTACCATATCGGTGAGTCCAGAGATGGCGGTTGTAAATAAACCAGTCGATATAACCTTCACAGATGAGAGCGGCGGGATAATAATCGAGAGGATCTATGTTGATATCAAGATGCCCAATGGTAAAATAGAGTCTGAAAGCACTGATATGGGTATTTTAACATTCACACCCACGATATTCGGTAAATACGAGATAGATATAGATACCACAAATTATCATGGCAGTGCCACATTTGAAGCCAAGCATGAGGTCCGGATTATCTCTATAAAACCGCAAAATCCACAAATAGGCGATGCAATAGAATTTATTGTTTCTAAAGGTGCTGGTGTTCTCATAACAGGGCCGGAGAATTTCACTGGTGAGAATGCCCCGATAGTGAGCCCGGGCGGTTATGTAAATATCACTTTGACTAAACCCGGTACGTATCTCATACGGGTTTTGGGATACCAATCATGGGAGTTAAATAGATCGCTTACGGTTTCTGAAAAACCCACCCCGACCGTCACAATAACTCCTGTAAATCCAATGCTTGGGGAACCAGTTACTATATCTGTGAAGAAAACCGATCAAACACTTTTAGAGGATGTACTGATAACCGTAATAAAACCAAATACCGTGGCAGAACCAACTGTTATCTCTCCCACAGGAGAGTATACGTATATCCCAACAATCATGGGAACCTATACTGTAAAGGTTTCGGTAGAGGATTATATCGCCCCGGAGGATAAAACCTTCGCCACTAGGGGAAAGGAATTTGAAGTCACTTTCTCACCGGAGAACCCAACTGTGAGTGACAACATTACCTTCATTGTTACGAATAAAACAAAGTATCCAATGCATGATGCAGAGATTTACGTCGATGGGGTTCTACTCGGCACGACCGATTCCGATGGCAGATTAATTCTAAACTTAGATGAGCCCAGAAAATATGGAATTCTGGTTAGATTGTTTGGACACATGGAACAGACCATGGAAATAACTCCTATCGGAATATTATCCCTAAACCTAAATCATACAGAGATAGAAATCCATCAATCCATATTCCTGGGCGTATTCGATAGCAAGGGAGACCCTATAACTGCTAATATCGACATAACGATGCCAAATGGAACAATATCTGTAGTTGATGTGAATTATACGTTCACCCCAAAGTTTCTCGGAAAATACAGTATCTCTGCAACCAAGTCAGGATATACTGATGCCATCGCCGGATTTAAGGTCAATTCGATCCCGTTGGATATAGACACCCGGATAGATGAAGATAGATTAATTGTCAGGGTCACTTCCTACGAAAAAATAGTAGAAAATGCTACGATTGTGATAAAAACCCCAGGGGGCAAGGAAAAATCCGGGGTAACGGATAAATATGGAAATTTTCTGGTGGAAATCGACAAAGAAGGAAACTATGGGGTTTATGTGAGTAAAAAGTACTATGGAAACCTTGAGAGAACTGTAGAGGTAAAGAAAATCAGAAATTTTGGATTATTGGGCTCCGGATTTGCCATAATCATATTTGCTGCGATAATCGGGATACGTCACTTTATCCAGCAGAAAGAAGGAGGTAAAGGATATAAGGTGAGTAAAGAAGCTAAATATGGGCTCGACAAGAAGGAAACCCCCGCATACAGTTTCAAAGGGAAGTAAAGATCGTTGATACCCCAAATATTATAATTATTATTCCTATCTTATTACTCCTATTTATTTTTAGTTATCTAATTAACTTTTTAATTCCAGATTAAATTGAAACAATTAATCTATGAAATTTACGAAAAATGAATTCAAGACCATTCATATTGGGACTGATTTTAGCATCCATTCTGATCGTCGGGATGATCAGCTCTGTGTGTGCAGATCATGAGGTGGAAATAACGGAGTTAACAAGGACCGAGGGCGATGATCCTGGGGACTCTGCCACACTACATGTAAAACTCAAAAATTGTGAAAATTATAATGTGAGTGGAACCATCACCATAAAGGTGTATGACGATGGAATCCTAGTAGAGGAGATAGATGCACCTATAGATCTAACTTCTGGTGCGACTACAACAATCGATCTAAGTACTGGCAGTTTTAATGATGTATGGGATTCTATAGGTCTGGGTTACGAATGTGCCAAGCACAAAATAAAGGTAAAAGTATCTGGCGATGACTTTGAGACAGATTCTATGGAGGATACATTAGATCTTTTCGATGGAAAATACTTTGATAAGACAGATATAACTCCAGAAAGTCCAAAAGCAGACGATGAAATCAAGATAACTGTCTATGATGATAGTAATGATGAGTTTGAGGATGTAGATGTCGTGGTTACGAACCTAGGTAATGATGACGAATGGGATGATGATGATGATTCATGGTCCGATAAAACTAACGATGATGGTTATGTGGATCTTACGCCATCCACAGAGGATGAATTCGAGGACGACCCATACGGCAAATACAACGTGTATATATGGAAAAATAACTACTGCAGGGTAATAAAAACATTTGAAATCATGCATGAACTTGTAATAGAGAGTATTTCACCCTCTGAGCCAATGGTTGGTGATGAGATAATCGTGAAAATTGTTGATGAGAGAGGTATTAAGGTTCCAGGTGCGATTATGGTAGTGAACGGTAAGACAACATACGAGTCCTATACAGCAAATTCCGGGGGATATATCGCATTTACCATAAATGAGGCGGGGGATTATGAGTTAATGGTAACCAAAGATGATTATAAGGATGCACCACTTACATCACTAATGGTTACTACAAAACCCACACCGGTTGTTACGATCACCCCGGCAAATCCGATAATCGGCGAACCCGTGCTTATCTCGGTGAAAAAATCCGATCAAACACTCTTGGAGGATGCAAAAATAACTATAGTAAAACCAGATGGTGTTGCGGAAACCCCTGTTATCGCTTCTACAGGAGAGTACACGTATATGCCCGCTACCCTTGGGACTCATACGGTAAAGGTTTCGGCGGAGGGTTATAGTACTCCAAGGGATAAAACCTTTATTGTCGGGGGCAAGGGACTTGAAGTTACTTTCTCACCTGAAAGTCCGACCGTAGATGACAACATAACCATTACTGTTACAGATAAAACCACTCAACCGGTGAGCGATGCAGAGGTTCGCGTCGATGGAATTTCTTTCGGTACGACCAATTCTGACGGGAGTTTCATCTTAAACTTAAATGAGGTAAGAGTGCATGAAATAACAGTTAAAAAAACAGATTATGTGGATCAAACCATACAAATA
>DAOVSA010000123.1 GCA_030633635.1 Candidatus Altarchaeota archaeon | reverse complement strand
GGAGTTTGACTGGCTCGATATGTATTGTTTTCCAAAGAACCAATGATTTTTTATGATTAATCAATTTAGTTTGAATAGAATACAGATGACACGGATTAGACGGATTTTTACGGATTTATTTTCGTATCCGCGCGTATCCGTGTCATCCGTGCAATCCGTGTTCTATCACAATATTACTCTTAACCGATGACACATGGAGTGGATTTACACATCCCTGGATAAAATCCCCTCATACCACCCGCATCTGCTGGCCAGGGCCTGTAATGATGTGCGAAAGGGGGGGCGGGATATTCCGGTGCTGCTGACTGTGGAGGAACTGGAGCGGTACGTGGGGTTGTGGGGGCGGTGAGTGGCTTGATCGCTCATTTTCCACTGCAAAGTTCGCAGTGTGATAAGTAGCTACGATATTTAGATTGAAATGTATATTATTTCGTGTTACAAAAATAGAAAAACTTATTACTGATTAAATCCTATGACATGAAATGCAGATGGTAGTTATCAAAAATGGAAGCTATATAAAAGCAAGCGAATAAGCTCAGTCACCCGAGAAAACTATCATCCTCCATAAATACATCTGCACTGCAAATGAAAAATGCAGAGGGTTGCTCCTCTTCTCTCTGCGTTTTCCACCAAATTTAAATATGTGGAGCATCTGGATGAGAGAAGATCTAGCCAGGATCGGCATAACACTCCCAAACGATCTATTGGCACAATTAGACGAATCAATTTTTAACAATGGCCACTCATCAAGATCAGATGCCATCAGGGACGCCCTCCGGAGATATATCCGGCATCATGAATGGATGAATGACGTTAAAGGTGAACGAGTCGGAATATTTGAAATAGTCTACAATCCGGTATTGACCATTTAATCTACTGATTGGCATTTTAAATGTCATTTTTTGATTTTGTAAGGCCACATTCAGGATTAAAACTAAAAATTAATCCAGATGATGAAGATATTACGAATCGAAAGTATATCCTGAGAACACCGATGATGGCGGTTGGAAAAACCGATCATATTTGGTCAATTGAGGAACTTTTGACGTTTCCTTATTTCAAAACACCAGTAAATTAGCGGATCAATACCTATTTTATCCCACAACCAATAATAAATGAAATTATAAATTAATCCCTACATTATAAGAAAAAAGCATAGTTTTAATAATATGTAGGGGTAATCACTATTCATGCCATTCATAAGAAAAAAGACCGTAGGAAAAGAGCACTACTACTATCTTGAGCACAGCTACCGCGAAGGGGGCAAAGTAAAAAAAAAAGAAAAATACTTAGGAAAATCACTTCCCGGCAACATAGATGAATTAAAGCAGGGGCTCATGTCTGAAGTGTACCAAGAGCGATGGTTTGACAAATTCGATAAGATACAAACAAACTTCCGGATAGAAGCACAAAATACACCCCCCAGTGCCAGGGAAAAGGAACTGGAAACCTTTGCGATCAGGTTTACCTATGACACAAACCGTATCGAAGGCTCAACTCTTACGCTCAGGGAAACAGCAGATCTCATAGAAAAAGGTATAACACCCAATGCCAGACCTTTCAGTGACGTAAAAGAGACAGAAGCCCACAGAAATGCATTCTATGAAATGCTGGATTATGAAAAAGATCTGTCTTTTGATATGATACTTTATTTCCATAAAATACTATTTGAGAACACAAAAGGTGACATTGCAGGAATTATTAGATATCACCAGGTGGCTATTTCCGGGAGCAAGTTCATACCACCATTTCCAGCAGAGATATATCCTTTGCTAATGGAATTTTTCAAATGGTATCGTAAGAATAAGAATACTCTGCACCCCATCGAGCTTGCAGCACATATTCACCTAAAACTGGTAATTATCCATCCATTTGCTGATGGAAACGGAAGATTTAGCAGACTTATGATGAACTTTTCGTTACATAAAAGCGGTTACCCTATGCTCAATATCCCATATGAAAAAAGATCAGGGTATTATAATGCACTGGAGAGGTCGCAAATTAAGAAGGATGATAAAATATTTCTGCAATGGTTTTTCAGAAGATACCAGAAGGAGTATAAAAATTATCTCAAATAGAATCAAAATAAATCTGTCTGCCGCCTCTACCCCTGCCACCGCAGCCCGACAGGGCGGCAGGTGGCAGCCAACCTTGTGGATTTATACAAGCTTTAAACCGCAGAGGACACGGATTGCGCAGAGCATTTTAGTAGTGCCTCGTTGATGCATGCGTATCAGTACCCGCCCCCCCATGCATCTTGATATCCTGCTTTTCCAAAATGGGTCAGTGGCTCAATGTCAAACAGAAAAAAAAGCAGGTCAGGGAAAAATAGTGGAAGGAATCCAATGATCCCTCCACTCAAACGTTATACGCTGTCTCACCATGGCATGTCTTGTCAAGCCCGATATTTTCCTCGCTCTCAGTGACCTTAAGTCCCATCGTCCTGTCAAGCACAAATCCGATCAAGATAGTACAAACACTCGCATAGATGATCGTGATAACCACCCCTTCAAGCTGGAGTAATAACTGGTGTGGGTTACCAAGCAAAAGACCTGTGGCCCCCACACTTGCAAATACGCCAGTTAAGAGCGCACCTGTAATCCCGCCAGCACCGTGAACCCCGAAGACATCCAGTGAATCATCATAGCCCAGCTTACCTTTGAGCATCACGGCCCAATAGCACACAATTCCTGCAACAAGCCCGATTATGAGTGCTGCCATCGGTGTAACAAAACCTGCGGCAGGCGTGATTGCAACAAGCCCAGCCAAAATTCCGGTTGCAAAACCCAGTGCAGTTGGTTTTTTGCTATGGGTCCATTCTGCTGCCATCCACGAAAGTCCTGCAGCTGCCGGTGCAATGAACGTGGTTATAAATGCAAGTCCTGCAACCTCATCAGCAGCAAGGGCCGACCCTGCATTGAACCCGAACCAGCCAAACCACAAAAGTCCTACACCAAGCAGGGTGAGGGTAACATTATGCGGCTTAATTGCATCCAGGCCATATCCTTTCCTCTTGCCAAGGAAGACCAGGAGTGCAAGGGCTGAGATACCTGATGTTATG
>DAOVSA010000086.1 GCA_030633635.1 Candidatus Altarchaeota archaeon | reverse complement strand
TTTTTTAAAAATCGCAGATATTTTCTTCTCAAGCAGAGGAATAAATTTCATTTATCCAATTCATGGGGGTGACATGGGGCCAACAGCAGATGTAAACAGATTTTCATATGGGAAATTTAACTGGTATGACTCCCTTGCCCCTGAGTTTCAGACCTATGAAATGATAAAAGAGCTTGCTGAGAATAAGTCAAAGGGAAACCCCATGGTTTATGTTGAGAAGCCTGGAAGTTATCTTTACATTTTCAATAATGAACTATTTCCCTTGAAGGGAGCAATAATTATCGGCAAAATAACCATAGAGGCAGAAGCATATAGTGAGAATGGAATAGATAGAGTTGAGTTTTATATTGATGGTGTTTTGAAAGATACTGACAATGAATATCCATATGAATGGCTTTGGAATGAAAAAGCCATGGGAAATCATGAGATAAAAGTTGTGGCATATGATAACAAGGGAAACGAAGTAGAAGATGAAATGGATGTAATGATATTTAATGTTGGGTGATAAAATGAAAGAGAAAAGCAAAATAGTTTTTGGTTTGCTGTCAGTTTTAGTAATCGGTATTCTCTTGGTACCAGGTTGTATCGAAAAACCAGGCATAGAATGGGGAATAGGTGTATACCCGCCTCATGGATTTACAAATCCAAATTTGGATGATTGGGATGATGCGTTTACAAAATCCAGAACGGTAGGAAAAATCGCTCATTTGGAGGTAACTTACGGTGAGATGAATCTAACGGATGCAGAGTTTTTGTATGACATTAAGGTTCCCAGAGCAAGAGAAAATAATATGGATGTTTTTATGCAGATTAATACCTTTGGAACCATTCCCTCAAATATGACGGATTTCAATAATTACTGTTTGGCATTAGCAGAAAAATACGAACCAGAATACATGTGTATCGGGCAGGAAATCAATTATGTGTATGATAACAATCCGGTAGAGGACTACAATGTTTTTGTTTCTGAATTATTGGAACTATATACTCAGATCAAAATCATATCTCCAAATACCATGTGTACTCCATCCTTTGCGTATGAGCCCATGAGAGCAAATCATCAGGAGTTTTTATTTGATGATTTCAAAGATCATGTACCGTTCTTCCCAATTACGAGTTATCCTTTAAAAGCATTTGATATATACCCTGGCTATCTGTATGAATCCCCAAAGGACATTCCGTTGGATTATTGGAATGTATCAGATATAACCAATAAGGATGTTTTTGTTACAGAAACAGGCTGGTCCACCTGTCCGCATTTTAGTGGTTCAAGGCAGCAGCAGGTTGACTATGTGGAAAAAGTATATGAAATTGTCAAAAACAATCCTAAGGTCAAAAAAATTGTGTGGATTTTATTGATGGATGTTGTAGAAGAGAATACGACGGTAGATGGTGAATATCCTGGAACGATGGGTTTTTTCACGATAGATGGCAAAGCAAAACCAGCTTGGTTTTTAATAAGTGATTAAAGATGAAAATATGGGTTGATCAATCATGAAAACTCAAGGTCTGATCTTAATGGTCTTTTTGCTAACTGCAACTCTTTTTATAGGGGGCTGTGTAGAAAAACCACCAGAGTTCTACCCAATGCCCTTTGGTGCACAGATTACTTTTGCCTCAGGCGATATGTTTATAGATATCGATGAATTGAAAGAACAGCTGCAGGTCATAGAGGAAACTGGTGCGAATGTCATTCGGATAGATATTGACTATGAGGCATGGATGACAAACGATGTTGACAATATAAACAGGCATAATGAGTTAATTGATCAGATACGAAATGATGGTAAAAAACTGATGCTTGCAGACAGGGGTGCCGCCAGTTTTACACAAAACAAGGTGACATGGGAGTATTTCAAGCAGCAGCATCTAAAACACACAAGAATTTTCATGGAGGCATATGAGCCTGATTATTATGTTGTTGTTAAAGAGCCGGCATGGTACATGGATATCGATCCGATGATCTCCACTAACACGACACCTATGATGTGGTATGAACTTGCATTAGATGCGTGTGATATTGTTAAGGACGTTAATCCAGAGACAAAAACTGCTGTTGCTGTTTATCCATCTGGGAGATTAGCTAGAGGGTTCTTTGAACTCGCTGCAGACAGCAGCAATCTTGATATCATGGGTGTGGATTGTTATGACACGAATGATTTACAGAGTACAATAGATGATCTGATGTCTTTGGTGCCTGATGATAAAGAAATCTGGATGCTTGAATCATGGAATGGCGGAGGAGGAAGTTATCTCCAACCATGGAAAAAGTATGCAGACGCAAAATGGATACAAGGATCTGTATATTATTCTCAAAATAATAACTTTAGTGGATATATATGCTATTACCCGATTCATTTCTCGTCATATACAAAACTCAAGGACATCGACTGGAGCCAAAGAACACCAGCATTTTATGCTTATAAAGATGTAATCGAAGAAGTTAATGGGGCTTCCACCGTAGCAAATCACGAAGCGTTCGAATAGAATAATGATGCCGTCTGTAGGATAATTTGGGGAAATAATTTTAAAGGAAGTGAAATATAATATAAAGAGAAAATATTATGACTAACAAGCAAAAAGCGATTGTAGGTTTTATATTGGTATGTTTTTTACTCACCTCATTAGCTGGATGCATAACACCAGATATCGATGATATTCATACTTCCATGACTTTTGGCGTGGAGATAGATTATGCGTCCTATCGCTATCTGGGGTTCTGGGGTGGTCTGATTTTGGTCAATGAGAGCAAAACGCAGATTGATCTTGCAGAAGAACTTGGCGTAGATTTCGTCCGGTTCGACATCAGAAATGAAGCAGTTTTGTCTTCATCTGAAATGACAAAGCTAGATCAGATCATAGATTATTCTCAGTCGAAGGATTTGAAGATTTATATCGGTGTCTACGGCATGGAAACTTGGTATGACTGGGACCATATGGGTGAATATCCTTATGGTGGTTCTGGAAAAGCGACCTGGGAAGAGTTTAGGGAGATGTATACGAACGAATCAAGTTATCTAGCAGAGCGGTATGAACCAGATTACATGATGATTATAGTAGAATGTCCTTTCAATATAGGTAACCAGGTCAATTCTGTAAGAACAATAGATGAATGGGTCAATTATACAAAGAAAGTTGCAGGGATAGTAAAAGGCATATCTCCAACTACGAAGATAATTTTGGATCAGATTGTTAGGAAAAATGACAACGGTCCTCATGGCTCTTCAGAATATGAGTTTACAGGGGCAATAATGGAAGATAACAGTGAATTGATTGACATCATTGGTTGTGACCCGTGTAATTATAAAGATCTGTATTCAGATGTATCGAATCTTGTCGAATTCAAAGATATATATAATTGGCATGGCGAAATCTGGATCGGGGAAACAAATCTGCTTGATAAATGGAGTAAATTGTTTAGACCTTCAACTCCAAAAGAAGACCGGGATCAAAGAGATTATTTTGTTTATGCGATAGATCTGGTTAACCGCAGTGGATTTGATGGGTTTTGTATCTTTTATTTCACTGATGATTCCAATGATGCAAATTCTGGGATGGGTATAACATTCAAGGATTTTACACCGAAACCTGCTTATGATGCGATAAAACAAATTATTCAACAGAGAATTTGAAAGACCTAACCATCTCTACATTTTCGATAGAGAAATATTTCCTGCCAAAACTGAGGATGTAGATATTAAAACTGGTCACTGGTGAAATAGTTGAAATTTCACTTATTTTTCTTTCCAATAGGAAAAATCAAAAATAAAATACTGATAAATAAGCAATTCGAATCCCGGCTCGGGCCCTCCAATGGTATTTCTCAACATTGGTAAATAAATATGAAATCCTGTTTTTCATCATCTTTATCCCACATACCATCACCATTGG
>DAOVSA010000176.1 GCA_030633635.1 Candidatus Altarchaeota archaeon | reverse complement strand
TTTTTGTTGTTTACCAGAAACCACTCAACCAAAAAAATAAGATAATACGCAATCTTTTATTCGGTTTCAATCCCATCAGAAAACTCTATAATGTCCCCAATTTCACTGTTTCCGATCTTTCCGATGCCTAATTCAACAACATACTTCGCTGGTTTTTTTGGTCTGTAAATCCGCAGCCGGTTGGGTGGGATATTCTTCCGTATATCAACCACTCTTTTTTGAGAATCCAGCCAGATCACATCTATTGGAATTCTCATAAAGCACATATGAATCGATGAAGAGCTTATATCCTCCTTTGGAGAGATTAAGACCAAATCATCGGGTTTGGATAACATTAAGCCTTTCGTTCGTGCAAAAATAGACTTTGCAAGTCTTACATCCCCACTAATCACGTATTTTTTGCTTTTATTGATGATTTTCAATTTAGATTATTACAAATTATTAATGGACAATCTTGAATAATATAACTTCAAAATGATCTGCGTCCCGATTATCGAACCACGGATTGATTTAGCGGTAAAACTGGCGAATTCAGTAGATTCCGATCTAGTGGAATTGAGACTAGATTACTTACAATCGTTTGAAAATCTAGAAAGAGTTGGGAGGATAAATAAACCAAAAATCGTCACTTGTATGCCCCAGTGGGAGGGCGGGCACTTCAAAGGTTCTGAAACCGAAAGAATTAACGTTTTGCTGCGTGCAATGGACTCCTGTGATCTGGTAAGCATCGAACTAAAAACATCAGGAGAACTGAGGGAGAGAATCCTGCAAAAATCGAAAAGAAACAAAGTTAAGGTGATAATATCCTACCATGATTTTGAATCTACTCCTTCAAGGGAAGAAATCCTTGAAATATTGAGAAAAGAGGCTGATGTTGGTGCAGATATAGCAAAGGTGGCATTTATGCCGCATGATTACGAAGACGTCATGAATCTCCTGTATGTACTGGTCAAGAACGATCTAGAGATTCCAATCATTGCCCTATCGATGGGGGAACTCGGGAAGATCTCCAGGGTTATGGCACCGATTCTTGGATCATATTTGACTTTTGCCTCGGCTGAGAAGGGGAAGGAATCGGCTCCCGGCCAACTCAGTATCAGTGAAGTAAAAAAAGTAACAGATATTCTGAAGTAATTATAATCAGGGTATAACCGAAGATGGATGCGAATATAAAACCGGACCTGGACCGTGAAAAAAGATGCGGTGCACCAGAGGTAGTTTTTGGTGAAGGAAAAAGTACCGAAGATCTGTTGAGCATAGTGGAGAAATTCCTTGATAGTTCCGGGAGGGTTATAATATCCAGGATGGATAAAGAAAGAGCAGATACACTTTTAGATTCATTGAGATTGGGCGATTTTAATACAGATTACAACGAAAAAGGGCGGGTTTTAGTCATAAAAAGAAAAGATTTTAGAACTGAAACGAGAAGGTTGGGAAAAATCGGAATATTAACCGCCGGAACTTCTGATGTCCCGGTCGCTGAAGAATCCAGGGCAATTGCAGAAGAACTGGGTTGTGAAGTAATACGAGAATATGATGTGGGTATCGCGGGAATCCACAGGGTTTTTACTGCGTTAGAAAAAATAAAAGGTGTGGAAGTTATTATCGTAATTGCGGGAATGGAGGGTGCACTGCCATCTGTAGTGGCTGGTCTGGTGGATGTTCCGGTTATTGGAGTGCCAACATCTGTTGGCTATGGTACCGGAGAGAATGGAAAGGCCGCTCTGTTTACCATGTTAAATTCATGCTCTCCATTGGCAGTTATGAACATAGATAATGGTTATGGGGCCGCAATTCTTGCATATCGGATTGTAAGAGGTAGAAAATAGATAATTGACGGGATTTACTACTTAAGATTCAAAAGATACCAATATTCAAAAGATATTATCTCTTCTCCAATGTCTCCTTGACTGGGGGCTGTCTCTAACCCCCCTAT
>DAOVSA010000087.1 GCA_030633635.1 Candidatus Altarchaeota archaeon | reverse complement strand
ATTTATTTACACACGTTATAAAATTAAGTGATGAAAAAATACGACGTGATCATAATCGGTGCCGGACCTGCGGGAATGTTCGCTGCATATGAACTCACCAAGAGAGCCAATCGGGATTTGCGTGTATTGATAATCGATAGGGGCAAAGACGTCAAAAAGCGAAAGTGTCCGATAGATAAAACAGGGAAATGTATAGATTGTAAACCCTGTGATATAATGTGTGGCGTTGGAGGTAGTGGGACATTCTCCGATGGGATCTTAAATCTAAGACCGGATATCGGCGGTGATTTAGAAGCATTAACCCAGGATGGGAAATATGCTTGGGAGCTCGTTAATGAAGTAGATGAAGTATTCTTAACATTCGGATCGCCCAAAGAGATATATTTAGAGGAAAACGAGGTTGGTGAACTGAAGAGAAAGGCGGCATCTGTTGGCATAAAGTTTGTTGAGATTAGACAGAGACATATTGGATCGGAAAATGCTCCAAGGGTCATAGAAAATTTTGCAAATTATCTAAAAAATCATAACGTCGATTTTTTGACCGAAAAAAAGGTTAGAGATTTGATAATCGAGGATGGAATCTGCAAGGGTGTCCAACTGTACGATCGAAAAATCTACTCAAGTACCGTTGTCATGGCACCCGGGAGGGTAGGTGCCTCATGGATCGGACAAATTGTAAAAAAACACAAAATTGAAGCAAAATTCGGTGCGATAGATGTCGGAGTAAGGGTTGAAGTTCCCAGTATAATCATGGCGCCGATAATCCATATAAATCGCGACCCGAAGTTTCATATGTGGACAACCCAGTACGGGGATTTTGTCCGGACATTCTGCACGAATCATGAAGGATTTGTCGTGAAAGAGAGTTATGATGATTTTATTGGTGTAAATGGGCACTCAATGAGAGATAAAAAGTCGGAAAATACGAACTTCGCTTTCTTAATCAGGGTCGAACTTACCCATCCCGTGGAAAACACTATTGCATACGGGAAATCAATATCAAAACTCTCAACTACAATTGGCGGTGGAAAACCCATACTTCAAAGACTGGGAGATTTACGGAGGGGAAGAAGATCCACATGGGAGAGGCTGAAGAGAAGTCTCGTCGAAAATACACTGAAAGATGTCACTCCAGGAAACATCGCCATGGCATTACCTCACCGAATCTTGACGGATGTTTTGGAGGGATTGGAAAAATTAAATGCAGTAATTCCAGGTGTTGCTTCCGACTCAACCTTGCTTTATGCGCCAGAGATAAAGTTCTATTCCATGCAGGTTGAGGTGGATAAAAATATGGAGACAAACATAAAGAATTTATTCGTCGCAGGTGACGGGGCAGGATTGAGCAGAGACATAGTAAATGCGTCAGCAACCGGCATTTTGGCCGGAAGAGGGCTCTTAAACAAATTAAAATCCTAGAATAGATTATGATGAAATCAAAACAGAAATACTGGTTATATGGGGGTCTTGTATTGCTAATTGTTGGGATTATTTTCATTAGTGTAAATATATGGCAACCAATACAAAAACCAACACCGCCCGGGGAGGAATCCGTGTTAAAGATAGAACCGATTGATTTATCCGGTGTTCAAACGAAAAAACCGGGCCTCATAGAATACTATTCTTTAAGCCCTTTGGATATAACTCTACAGGTTTCCCAGTATGATTTACCATTACAAACCGGGGGGATATATAATTTCAATGATTTTTCAACAAAGATTTCTTTAAGCGTGGATGCATTAAACCTTCTGGAAAAAAACGGTTTTGTGGTTATCAACAATCCATTCGATCCGAAAGGAGAATATATTACCCGACCCTATGAAACCCTAAAAGACGAGGAAATACCTGTTTTTATCACTTCGGATTCTTTATTGCATCTTTACCACATCCAATTTGATGAAACCTTAAGGCAAATCGAAGAAAGAGAGTTTTACGATAGTATATGGGAAATCAGCAAGGAACTGCTAGATGATTCAGTAGAAAAATATAACAGTGCCACCGGAGACTTGAAAGAAGCATCAAAAAGAAATGTCGCATATTTTGCAGTGGGTTTAAGTTTATTACAGCCAAGAGAAGACCAGTTATGCAAAAATGGATGGGAATGTAAAGATCCAGGACTGGCCAGTGCGTATTTTAAGGAAGAGGATTTGACAAAATATAATTTTGTTGTTCCGGAGTTTGTAAAAAGTGATGTCGAAAAGGAACTGGGCTTAATAGAAGCACATCAAGGATTTTCAAACTCTCCCATTTTCATTTATAAGGAAGATTATTCTCAATATGTTCCCCGGGGCCACTACACTCGAAGTGAGAAACTAAAGAATTATTTTAAGGCACTTATGTGGTATGGGCGAATAAGCATGCTCCTCAAAGGAACGGATACGATACCTCCCGGAGAAACCGATTCATTTAATCCGGAGGCTTTGATTTCAACCTATGATGCAAAGATACAAACCCAGCAGGCAAGTTTGATAACCTCTAAATTTGCTGAAAGCAAAGAACTGAAAGACAAGTGGGACAGAATCTATTCAGTAACTGCTTTTTATGTGGGATTGTCAGATGATTTGGGCCCCTACGAATATCTTGAAACGTTAAATTATGTTTTTGAAGGAAAATTTGATCCAAATGATTTAACCGGGGAAAACATAGGGAAAATAAAGGCAAAATTAGCTGAATACATGCCTCCAAAGATATTTGGTGGAACAGGAGATTGCGGGATTTCGCCACCATTTACCACAGAACAGGCAGACCAATGTTTGGAAAAAACAAAAGGATTCAGATTGATGGGGCAGAGGTTCATACCAGATTCCTATATGTTTTCCAACCTGGTTGGTGCTTACACAGATGTTTATATGGGAGATAAAGATCCAAGACCATTCACTTTTGTTATATCCGGTGCTGGAAGACCAATAAGGGGATTTCCCAGAGGTCTTGATGTAATGGCACTGCTTGGTTCTGAAAGGGCAAAAGAGTTATTAATGGAACTTGATGATTCAAATTACAAGAAATATGATGCGGCATATCAAAAATTAGAGGACGAATTTTCAAAATTTGATGAAAAAGACTGGAACAAAAACCTCTATTGGGGCTGGCTATTCGCACTAAAGCCTTTATTAAAGGAATTTGGGGACGGTTATCCAACCTTTATGCAAACCAAAGCCTGGCAGGATAAAGAGCTAACTACTGCACTTGCCTCGTGGGCTGAATTGAGGCACGATACGATATTATATGCCAAACAGAGTTATACGATGGTGGAGACGTCAATCCCTATTCTCCCGCCGGAAAAACCTGTTGTTGGCTATATTGAGCCAGTTCCGGAGTTTTATAATAGATTGTCTGCATTAACCAAAATGACAACCAAGGGCCTGGATGAAATGGACGTTCTGGATAGTTCGGCGAAATACAGATTAGAAAGTTTAGAGGAAATACTGGAGAGATTGGTCGAACTATCGGAAAAGGAACTGGAAAATAAAGAATTAACAAAAGATGATTATAAATTTATTAAAAATTTTGGAGATGAATTAAATTCCGTAATCGCAGACGTTGATGAAAAAGCCAAAAAGACGACCATTATCGCAGATGTCCACACTGACGGCAATACACACCAGGTTCTTGAGGAAGGTGTAGGTTACGTTAATCTGATCGTCGTTGCCTATAAAGTCCCGGATGGAAGAATCCTCGTGGGGGCAGGACCTGTATTTAGTTATTATGAATTTAAACAGCCAATGAATGACAGACTCACAGACGAAAAGTGGAGGGAAATGCTTGGTTCCAATCCGCCGGAAAGACCGGAATGGATTTCTAATTTTGCTGAATAAAATCCAGACCCATAAGTTTAGGTCTTTCATCAGAGAATCTTGTCCTTTAATACCCCACACCAAACATCTTCTTCT
>DAOVSA010000159.1 GCA_030633635.1 Candidatus Altarchaeota archaeon | reverse complement strand
TTGGACTTAATGTTACCATCCCCCACAAGATCAAGGTGATGGAATATCTGGATAGATTAAGCGATGAGGCTGATCTGATAGGTGCTGTTAACACGATAAAATTTGAAGCTGATGGGACAATTGGCTTTAACACAGATGGAATCGGATGCATTAGATCAATAGAGAAATACGGGTCCATAAAAGGCAAAAAGATACTTGTACTTGGTGCCGGCGGTGCCGCCCGTGCCATAGTATCCCAATGTATTTTGGGTGGTGCAACGGTTTCAATTTCCAATAGAACGAAGAAAAACGCACTTAATCTGCGGGCAGATATCAAAAATAAATTAGATCTAGATATCGATGTGATAAATTTTTCTACCAACGAATTAAAAGAAGAATTACTGGATAGCGACATCCTGATCAATACAACATCTGCGGGCATGTACCCCCGGGTTGATGAAAGTCCAATCCCAAAAGAGGTTCTTCAGCCGGAATTGGTGGTTATGGACATAGTTTATAACCCCCCAGAAACCAGACTCTTGCGGGATGCAAATGACATGGGATGTAAAACCGTAGGTGGCATTGAGATGCTGGTTCATCAGGGTGCAGAATCTCTGAAGATCTGGTTGGGTATAACCGCACCGACAGATTTGATGATAAAGACGGTTAAGGATGAGTTAAAGAATAGGTAATATAGAAACCTAAATTGTTTGAAATAATGGAAATAGAAAAGTTTTGTAAATAATGCCTTATTTTTATAATTTTTTCCTATTTCTGACCACAAAAAACGAAAGTAGTGCCATAACCAGCGGTATTATTCCAATTGGAAACTCTGGAACCGGCGATGGGTAAACACTGTTTTCTTCCCCCGGAGTTCCGCCATCGACCTTACTTTTGTTCCAATTATCTGGATCATTTGAAGATCCAAGAGGATTGATTCTTTCTAGGGAATAACCATTCGCACATGGAGGCATGGGTGGGGAGGTATAATTTACTTGGTCTACTAAATTCCCCGAACTATCATTCAATCTTATTGTTTCTCCCGTATTTTTTAGACCAGGAGTACATATGCTACTATCCCCAGTAGTCAGGTGAATTGCACTCGCTGGAACGCTAACATTAGTATCCTCATCAGTAATTACTGCATACCCTCCTGCAGGTATTGTGGTTGAACCTCCACCAAATCCTGCCAAATCCTCTATATCTGAACCATCATCTGAAAGTTTCCAACCACTAACATCGATGGGGGTTGAAGTGGGATTGTACAATTCGATAAATTCTCCTCTAGATTCATCAGATGGATCATACATTATCTCATTGATCACAACCGATGCCCCAGAAACAAGCATGGTGCACATAACCAAAGTAAAAATACTCAATACAATAATTGCTTTCCGTAAAGATTCCTTATTTGAATTTGACATCGTTTTCTACCTACTATAGTTTATTACATATGGATGTGAATCACATATATAAATACATAAATATACGTTCATATTGGGACCTATATCCCTATCAGCTTAAGGGTATTAAGCCGAATTGTCTCCCAAGTACGAGGAATGATGGTACATATGCCACAAGAGGGTGGTGCAGAAATTAAAAATTAAATTGAGATGCATGTCAGAAAACATAAGAAATTCATTGTAAATAAATTGGGAGGTACCCTTCACAGATGAAAATATGCTACCTCGCAGATGCGGGATCCATTCATACACAGAGGTGGGTAAAATACTTTGCGGAGAAGGGGCATGAAGTGCATTTAATCTCCATAAAACCATTTGTTAACTGCGATATTAAAAATGTAAAACTTCATCTGATTAAAAAATTAAAGTCACCTATAAGAAATCCTATAAGAAGCTCATATTCATACGCAATCAATTCACTCAGTGTTCTAAAACAAGTTAAAAGATTACTAAAGGAGATCGAACCGGATATCCTTCATGCTCATTATATCACAACTTATGGGACAATCGGGGCTTTAACAGGCTTTCATCCATTTATCGTAACTGCCTGGGGTAGTGATGTTCTGATTTCCCCAAAGAAATCGAAAATATTTAGGTGGGCGGTGAAATTTGCATTAGGTAAAGCAGATTTAATAACTACAACAGCCGAATTTATGAAGGAATATCTAATCAGGATTTTTAATGTGTCAGAGAACAAAATTGTAAGAATTCCATGGGGGATAGACTTGAAGATATTTCATTGTGGATATGAAGGAGAAGTAAAGAGATTTAAAGAGAGTTTGGGAATTGGAGCAAATTCACCAATTATAATTAGTAATAGACATATGGATCAAAAGTATGAAATTCAAAGCATAATAGATTCAATCCCATACGTTACTAAGAAATATCCAAACGCAATATTTGTGTTTATAAGAGGCAATGGTTATATAGAATTTGAGAATGAAATGAAAGTAAGAGCTAAGAAATTAGGAGTTATCAACAATACTCGCTTCGTTTCAATACACATAACACCTAAAGAAATGGCTATTTATTTAAATGCGTCAGATATGTGTATCTCAATACCTAAAACCGATCAGTTTGGGAGCAGT
>DAOVSA010000111.1 GCA_030633635.1 Candidatus Altarchaeota archaeon | reverse complement strand
GCCTGTAATGGTGTTATTTCCGGAATAGTGGAGGAAGATGCCGTAGTAGTTGTTGTCGCTGACATTGTTGCCTGTAATTGTGTTATTGTTTGAAAGTAAAACTTTGACTCCTGCATTTGGATATACACTGCCTGAGTATGTTGCAGTAAATCCCTCAAGTGTAATTCCATTCGCACTTAATGTGATCACACTCCCGATTCCGCTTGCGTTCACAACTGGCTTGCCGTCGCCTGTGTTTACGCCCCTCAGGATGAGCCTCTTGTTCACGTTCACGTTCTCATAATATGTGCCACTGTGCACCTCAATCGTATCCCCTGTGCCTGCCATATTGATAGCCACCTGGATGCTTGTGTAGTCACATCCACCAGAGCAAACCGTAATTGTAACTGCCTGCACCACCCCTGTTGCAGCAATTATGGTTGTGATCATGACTATTAATACAGGTATCCCTCGACTGATGATGTGGTTCATTTCTCTACCTCCTGTTCTATCACTGTTTTTTGATTATTCTTAGGAATTATAAATACGAATTTAAATCACATAATCCCACTCTGGTTAAACTCAGACCGAAGCCAGTAACCCCTCCCTAGATTCATCTTACTCAGGGCATTGAGATGTCCCAAACCTTCGGAACTATAAATTCTCCAGTCCTTCATCTATTTTCTCTTTCGTTGCCCCCCAATCATTTACCCTTATACACCTTCTAGGTTATCGGTATCTTCAGTAGCATCCAGTAGAGGATACCCGGAACTTTCATTGGCACTCCCAGAAATCATTGACTGGATAGCTGTGACAGTAATAAGAATAGCAATCAACAAACCCACTATCAACTTAATTGATATATTCTTAGTTTCCATGGTAATTCGGCCACCAAATTAATGGTTGATAATTATACATTTAAAAGTTTAAATGTACATAAAAACAGTAAGATAATTACATAATTGGAAATAAAAGTCTATTAAATTTGCCCAAAGATAACACCATTTTTCGTTTTGATACTTATTTTGTGTGCTTTCTCGTAGTCACAACTTCCTGAGGATTATCTTGGTTGGGTTATCGGAAGATCACCACTATCTGAATTTTTAAGTTTTTCCCTTATTATCTCGTCCATCTCCCAATACGCCACTTCATGCTTTTTGGCCAATCTCCTAACATCTTCGAACTCTGGTTTTATTCCATGCTTTGATTTTTTTATTCCAATTTCTTCTTCTTCGCTCAAAATATCTATCTTAATCTTTCTCGTTTCCCTTTCCAACTCTACCCTTTCCACATCAATTGCTCTAACTCCCAGTGTTTTTGTCTCCTGCATCAGGAGTTTAGTGAATTTCTCTGGCTCTTGTGTTAACACCCGGATTAAATAACCTAATCTACCCTTCTTCATCACACACGGAATCACGTGAATGTCTAAGGCACCTTCTTCCATTACCCTTTCCATCACCCAGGAAATGAGCTCTGGTGAACAATCATCTACGTTAGTTTCCAGAAGGGTCAGCTTGGAGATCTTCATTTTATTTTATTTTTTCATTTATTCTATCTTTTCATTTACTCTACCTATAGTCTATCCATATCTTTTTGCTCTATCTATACTACCTATATCTCCATTTGATCTCATCCAATATTATATCAATACAACATATTAACTGGCTCGTAGTGGGCATAATCCATACATTTTACCATTTTATCACTCTCACCCACTTTTTTCAGCAAATTTTGTTGCAATGACATCTATTATGGACCCGTATACTATTCCAAACGCTACCAGTATTAAACCTCCGTTACCCGCAGGTATCGCCATTGCCGCACTCACAATTGTCCCAAGAATCGCACCCCTTACTGCTGGATGTGCCTTTATATTATCAGCAATTCCAATCACAAAACCTATTAATGCCCGGTTATACACTATGGATGCCAATATCAATATCCCAAATTGATCTGGATATTTCCAGACGGTTCCATACGCACAGAATATCCCACATAACGCCCCGATAGCTGTTGCAATTATTATTCTTTTGGTATTCATTCCCATTTTCACCTCATCATTTATCTTTTCAAAAAAATTATCATCGATTTTTTCCATAACCTACCTAGATATCCAAAATTCCAGTTAATCTAACCCTTGATATAGTCATACGCAGCCATCGCGGCAATTGCACCCTCAGAACACGCAACTACAACCTGTTTTAAACCACCCGTGATGTCACCTGCCGAAAATATACCCTTTATGTTCGTTTTCTGCTGGTGATCGGTTATAAGATATCCTCCATTACCTGTTTCAAGACCAAGTTTCTTCGCCAATTGATTTACCGGGATCGAGGTTGTGATAAATACACCATCCAGGCTTAAATTCATTCGTTCTCGGTTTTTGTAGTCCATCATTGTAATGCCTCCTACCATCTTATCTCCAGTTATCTCAACAACCCGCTTATCCAAAGAAATCTCGATTTTTGGATTCTCTATTGCTTTATCTTGTAGGGCCGGATCGGCATTTAAATTTTTACAGATCAGATAAACCTTTTTAGCGTGTTGGGCCAGAAAAATAGCCTCTTCTATCGCTGTATTTCCACCACCTATGACTGCAACCACCCTGTCCCTGAAAAATATGCCATCACAAATGGCACAATATGAAACACCGCGACCTATAAAATCTACCTCGCCTTTAATACCTGCATTGTGGGTCGCACCCATCGCCAAAATGATGGATTTGGCGGTATAGTTTTTCCCGGAGGTTGAAAGCAGGGTATAGTCGGTATCCTTTAGTATATCGATTATCAGTTCATCGGCTATTTTGACTCCCGCCAATTCGGCTTGTTTTCTCATCTTCGCTAATAATTCTTCGCCAGAAACATGTTTAAATCCTGGATAATTCTCTATAGTCAATGCTTCAGCGATTTGTGAGGCTCCCGAATCAAATATAATGGCAGTCAATTTACTTCTGGCGGCATAAATCCCGGTAGTTAATCCGGCGGGTCCTCCACCAACTATTGCTATATCATACTCCATATGTGTTTATTAAATCTTAATCTTTATAAATTTTATCACAGATAAGAGGAATAAAAATTAAAAGATAGAGGTTCCCGGATGAGTAAAAGGAAGAGTAGAGGTAAGAAAAAGGTAAAGAGCGAAAAGAACCGTTCTATTGGAGACATACTTAAGAAATATGAGAAATTTTTATATCCATTCTCTTTGATTTTGATCATTATCCTTGGTTTTTGGGTAAGGACAAGAAATGTGAGATCCTTGGCCGGAAAATATTTACTTGGTGTAGATCCTTATCTCGTATATAGATACACCAAATATATCCTG
>DAOVSA010000120.1 GCA_030633635.1 Candidatus Altarchaeota archaeon | reverse complement strand
TTTTCTTCAAAAGAACTTGTTTTATAACTTGTATTATAATTATTATCTCTTTGATAGTCTCTAGAACCAAAATAAATAATAATAACTGTAAAAATACCAATGGCCCAATAAAATAAAAATGAATAATCATTAGTAAGAAATAAGATGTTAATAGGTAAAAAAAGTTCCATAAAGAGATTAAAATGAAAATTAGCGTATTTATTTCGAATCCTGCAAGCGAGGCATTGAACTTTTCTGAGAAAAAAAAGGAATTGTTAGAAATGGCTGTTGAAAAATCATGTAAATCAGAGCCAGAGATCGGTGTCGTATTCTCTGCAGGGATCGATTCCACTATAATGGCCATGTTAGCGTCCAAGTTCTCCCGGGTTACCGCGTATTCCTGTGGTGTTGTGAGACATGAGCAAATAAATTCTGGGAATGTGTCCAGGCAGATGCCTGCCGTATCCCCTGATCTTGAATATGTGGATAAATGCAGGAATCTGAATTTTGAGATCAAAACTATAGAACTTGATCCTGAAAAAATTGAGATGTCCCTGGCTAAGATAATCCATGTGATCAATGACACAAACCCTGTAAAGGTTTCCGTGGAGATTCCTTTCTATTTTGCTTCAAAAAAAGCAAAAGAAGACGGCCTTGATGTAATGCTTTGCGGACAGGGGGCAGATGAGATGTTTGGTGGTTATAACAAATATTTAAGTCCACTTCCGGATTACCCTGTGGTTTGCGAAATGATGAAAAAAGATGTGGAAAATATATACACAGAGCAAATAAACAAGGACATGGCAGTATGTAAGGCAAATGGGATAGAACTGCGCGCCCCGTACATGGATGAGGAATTTAAAAATTATGTACTGGGAATTTCCACGGAATTAAAACTGCATGAGGTTAAAAATTCGGAAGAATTTGGATGTGTGGATGTTGTAGATGACAGGAGATTCATAAGAAAATACATTCTAAGAATTCTTGGAAAAGAAGTCGGAGTGCCAGATCCTGTCCTGAACAGGAGGAAAAAAGCGGCACAATACGGTTCCGGAACGTGGAAGGTTCTTGATAGAATTGCGAGGAAGGAAGGATTTAAAGAAAAAGCAAGAAAAGCTGGAAGAACGGATTATGTTAGATTTTTTCTGGAGAGCTATGCAGAAGAAATGAAAAACGACTAATCTTCATATCGTTTCCCAGATATGCGAAGTTTTTCCCTTCGGTCGCAACTTCAGATATGTAGGAAATGTTAGATGTTGTAAACAATCTTTTTAGGGATTTTGCAAGTAATTGTTGCAAGTAAGTATTCTGGTATCACTTTAACTACTTGTATTACCTCTAATCTCTTCTATAACCTCTTTGTAAGCATAAAACGTATCCAGTTTCTTGAATTTATCGCCTTTATGCATACTCCAGCGACCGCCAAAAAGAATAAAACCATCAAAACCTTTTTTCTGTGCATAGTACACAGCAAACCTGATGTAATGGGCAGATCTTCCCATTCTCTCATATCTGATATTTCCATTGCTCCATGTCTCTGTAATCCACATCTCTTTATTATCAGGACTTGTATGCCAGTAATCCAGATAATTATCAGTGTTTATCATCTCATCCACTGAATAGGGGTCATTTCCCATAATATCTATATCATTAACCTGGCTCATGAGCTGGGTGAAAAATGGTTGGTTTGGCGGATGATGCAGACAGCATCCAACCACTATAATTGTATCTGGGTAATCAGCTTTTATTCTTTTTGCTATCTCCTCTGCGAATTCTACCCATGCTTCTGTTGATATGTTGTTGGTTATTTGAGGGGCCAGAGCTCCTGGGGCCTCCGGAAGGATGTACGCATATTCAGGATGGTACCTCTTCATCAAGGTATCTGTCTGCTGTCTATACATTTCTTTCCAGGTATCCCCGTCTTCTGGTTCTCGAAACCATTTTTCCACCCCATATATACCAAGCATTAATTTCTTATCTGTGGTTCTGATCTTGGCAATTGCCTGATCGAGCTTGTTGATGCTTTCTGTATCGTTTTCCAAGAACATATCATGCCTACAATCTATCCTGAACAAATCAACGGATAATTCAT
The DNA here is from genome assembly GCA_030633635.1 of Candidatus Altarchaeota archaeon. Taxonomy (GTDB): domain Archaea; phylum Altiarchaeota; class Altiarchaeia; order IMC4; family DAOVSA01; genus DAOVSA01. The sequence goes on along the minus strand of DAOVSA010000120.1, from coordinate 1,018 downwards.
CGTACAGCTCTATTTCTCTGAGGATATAATCACTTGAATGCTCCCGGATGTATAAGTAGCTGGCAGAGTCCACATACATGCCAAATGTCATGGGATGAAACTGTGCTGGTCTATACTCCTCGATGAGTTTTCCATATTCTTTTTCAATACGCCAAGTATAGTACTGATGCCCAGCTAAAATAAGTAAAGATGTTATGAGTAAGATTAAAATTATTTTCTTTATCATAATAACTAATAACCGTTATATGACATAAAACTTTACAAAATCCGTTAAGAAATTTATTGCATCCATCTATTAGTTATCGGCATCCTCCTGCCTAAACCAAATGCTTTTGGTGTTATCTTTATTCCAATTGGTGCTTGTTGCCTCTTATACTCGCTGTGATCCACTCTGTGGATAATATCTTTAACGAGTACTTCGTCAAATCCAAGATTGATTATCTCCTCAATGCTCTTGTTCTCTTCGATATACGCATATAAAATTTGGTCTAAGATCTCGTATCTTGGCAGTGAATCACTGTCTTTTTGACCTTTCCTTAGTTCAGCAGAAGGTTCCTTTCTTAGAATACTCTTAGGTATAATATCCTGCCCCTTAAGGGAATTTGCGTATTTTGCAAGTTCATAAACCGTAGTTTTTGGAACATCAGATATTGCAGCCAATCCACCTGCCATGTCCCCGTAAAGTGTTGTATAACCAACCGCTAACTCAGATTTATTTCCTGTAGATAAAACCAGATAACCGAATTTATTTGACAGTGCCATCAGAATATTTCCCCTGATCCTTGCCTGAATGTTTTCCTCGGTTGCATCTTGCCTGGTGTCTTTGAATTCGCCCGATAGGGTTTTCAGATATGAATCAAGTATATCCTGAATTGGAATTACCTTATGTGATATGCCCAGATTTTCAGACAATTTCCTGGCATCATCCAGGCTGCCTTTTGACGAAATCCCGCTGGGCATGGCAACACCCAAAACATTTTCTCTACCCAATGCTTTCACCGCAAGCACCGCCGTTAAT
>DAOVSA010000041.1 GCA_030633635.1 Candidatus Altarchaeota archaeon | reverse complement strand
GCCCATAACTATATCTCCCTGCTTGAGATTGCAGAATCAAGGCACGAATTTTCATCTCTTGGACTTTTGGAGATGTTGTGTGATAGCGTTGAGATGCCTTTATTATACGTTGGTAGAAAGGAGGAGGGATATCTCTGGATAAATGCTTGTAAAGCACCACTACTCAGGAATTTAGATGGTTTTGATCTGGATGTAAACTTTTTAGAGAGATTTAAGACCGCAAAACTCTTAAATGATTGGATAGGTGAGATCTCAGAAGATTCGATACTTGAGGCGTATGGAGCAGGCCCCGGTATACTGCAGCAGCGATTGAGGATCGCCGAATGGCTGACTTACTCGGCTTCCGAAATCTCAAAGATCTTAATGCTTGAACGATCTTTTAAGGAACTTAAAAAGATGGAAATACGGATAAAGTATGGGATAAAGGAGGAATTAATCCAATTAGTCAGAATTAGAGGCATCGGCAGGGTCAGATCCAGAAAGTTATTTAATGCAGGATTTAAAAATATCAGGGATTTGAAGAACGCAGATGATAGGAAGCTGGCGGAAATACTTGGATCCAAGATCGCTGGGAGTGTCAGAAGAGAGATAAGCTAACATTGACTTATAGATTATATAGATGACCAACTACCAAAAAATCTGGCATGGTGCCCATCTTCATTATACCCATACCTTTATACCTTACCGGAACCCTCGGCAACGACATCATGCCTGTGTATGGACTCCTGGGATATGGTTCTTGCCTTGATTTCGCAGTCTTTGAATCTCTGTTTTGCATGGTGTAGAATCTCTCTAGTGACATCTTCCACGAATTTAGGATTCTGAAACATACGATCAACGACCCAGTGTTCGTCTTCGGATTTCAAGAGGGTATATACTTCAGAGGAGAACGAATCTTCGACACACCGAATCATATCCTCCAATTCAACTTCATTATCATAATCTGTTCTTATTTCAAGTATCCCAATAGCTCTCTGGATGTGTGTTTTCCCCCAATTATCTATTGCGTGCGGGCACACCGTGTTTCCAATAACCTTTACCTCCAAGATCTTTCCATACTTTCCATTATCTCCATCATTATTGGTATTAAAAACCCCAATTCTTACATCATGAGTTTCCATTGTCTGTTTTCTTGTCACCGGGGTTTTTCGGGGTACAACCAACTCGGTTTCCATCCAAATTTCTCCTCTCTTATAGGTATGCTTTCCTTTTAAATGTTCTAGGATATGTTTCTCCAGCTCTTCTATAGATGAATGTCTCTCTCCTGTTTCTTCTTCCACTGTTTCGATAATCGATTCGATCAACCTGCTCATGTGAATGCCCTTCTTTTTTTTCTCCAGATCTATTGTTATCGTAATTCTCGGTACAAATCTGTACTCTTTTCCCTTCCAGTTTATCATAACCAATGTTCTTAGGTTTGTAATTCCTGCCTTTTCTAGATCTTCCATGATTTTTGGTTTATTTTCTTGTGTATCCATTTTAGAGGATTGGATAATCATTTTCAACGTACATGTGGATATTGATCCGATCAGAGCGGATAAATGGGGTGGGGATTTCCAAAAATCGCAAACTAAGGGGGATTACACGGGTTAATCTATTATCAATCTATAATCTATTATCAATCTATAATCTTTTCCATCTTCTCGACGATTTTTTCTCCATGATCCAGTGAGTGTTTTAGTACATCAACCAGGGTTCTCGCCGTAACGATTTCAATTTTGCCCTTGTATCTCTTCTCCAACAGCACATCTCTTTCATTACTCCTTGGAATTACCACCTTTTTTATTCCGGCTTCTATTGCCGACTCTATCTTAGGCGTTACGCCGCCAACAGGTAAGAGTTCACCTCTTACAGTTATTGAACCAGTCACGGCAACATCTTGAAGAACACCAACGTGCTCAATTGCCGAGATTACTGCGACGACAACAGATACTGACGCGGAGTCCCCCTCTACACCCTCATACGTCTGCAAAAATTGAATGTGAATATCATGATTTGAGATGTCTTTGCCACTGAATATTTTTATCAGTGCTGAGATGTTGGTTATGGATTCTTTAGCTATTTCTCCGAGTTTTCCTGTTGCAATTATCCTACCCACCCCTTCACTCTGCGCTGGTGCCACTTCAGCAACTATTGGTAGTAGGGTGCCTCCTTCACCAATCACAGCTAATCCATTCACCCTACCAATCCTGGATCCTTCGGTGATCAGAACGTCATATTCTTTCTTTTTGGTCAGGTATATGTCTGCGACCTGTTGCTCCAATGTCCTTGCAGATTTTTTCCCTTCTAGGACATCATCTGCAGTTACATATTTGTGCTTTTTTTCTATTGCTATGTCTCCGGCAGCTCTCAATAAACCACCCATCTCCCTAAATCTGAGGGTCAATTTATTCTTCATGCCTGCTTTTCTTCTGAATTCTCGTATTACCACTTCAACCGCATCTCTAGTAAAATGTGGGATTTTTCCATCCTTCTCTACTTCCTGGCTTATAAATTGAACGATTTTTTTTCTATTTTTATTGTTATCTTCAATCATATCTTTCAGATAGATTTCATAACCATACCCCCTTATTCTTGATCTCAATGCCGGATGCATTTGTTCAACATCGTGCATATTTCCTGCGGCAACCAGTATGAAATCACAGGGAACTGGATCGCTTATAACCATTGCTCCGGAACTCATCTCCGATCTGCCAGTTATCGTCAGTTTTTTCTCTTGTATTGCTGTTAGCAGGTCCTGCTGAGATTTTCCCAAACTACCTATTTCGTCGATGAAGAGAACACCCTTATTCGCTTTATGAATCATTCCAGCAACCACTCTGAGATGTGAAGGGGTTCCCAATCCACCGGTTTGTAATGGATCGTGCTTTACATCCCCAAGCAATGCCCCAGCATGAGCACCAGAAGCATCGTAAAATGGAGCTGATTCTTCTTTCGAATTATCGACAACAACCCTTGGGGCTTTTGATTTCACTGCTCCCATCATGAGTGACCTGAAATTTAGTCCAAAGAAGAATATGAAGAGCATACCGAGTCCCATCATCCCAAATACTACCATACTATCTATCTCGATGCCCCTAATCGAGGCATATACATAGAACACGAATGGTGCAATAAAAAAAATGATTATTATTGGGAGCAAATGAGAGCTATTATTCCCACCAGAAATGCCTTCTTTTTCTTTCTCCTTTTTCACGATTTCTCTACCCTTACCCGCCGGCACGACTGCAATTTTTGGATTATTCGTATCTTCCGGATTTTTGCACGATAAAATATCGGTTAGATCTTTCCTTGGCAATAATTCGGCTATTGCCCTCGCCAGCATCGATTTTCCGGTTCCGGGTTCGCCGATCAACAGGATATGTCTCCTCTGTTTTGCTGCCTTTTTAATTATGTCAACTGCCTTGTTTTGGCCGACAACCTGGTCCACTAGTCTTTTTGGAACTGTTATTTCGTCTGTTGTCGTGAAATCGTCCCAGGAAGCCCTGCCGTCCATAGGGATTTTATTCTTCGTCTTGGTTGATGTTTTTTTTGTGGTTTCCATTGCTTTCTTCACTAATTTTTATTTAGTCATCTCGTTCTTTCTAATTTTTAATAGCTTTTTAATAGCTTATAAACCATTAATTTTGATTAATTAAGGAGAAAGTATCCCAAGATACGGACAACATGCCCCATATTTTTTATAGAGAAAAGAGATCTAATAATATAATATATGAAAAGATAATTAAAAATGATTGAACGCTTTTTCAAGGTACGAAAATTCTCAAAAAATCTATCTGGACAGGCAAGTGTGGAGTTTATCGTAGTTATAGCGCTTGTGATGGTTATACTCACCGTAGCGTCCCTCGTTGTTTATCAAAAATACAATGAAGGTAATGAACTTAGGGTTTTTCTTGAGGCAAAAATGGTTTGCAGGTCTATGGCAGACAACATAGACAGGATTAGCATGGAGGGGCCCGGTTATTATCGCTATTTTACCCTTCAAGGCAGGCTTCATGGAAATACTCCATATATTTTGACGTTTTATGAGAATGAACCCTATATAAAGATAACCTATACGTCAGAAAATTTAACATGGGGGAGACCCTTGGTTGCGCCCAAGGTTGTATGCACAAATCAGACCTTGAGCATATGTACTCACGATCCTGCATTGAGTGTGATCCGTCTGGAGATAAATAAAACGATTCAAATCAAAATTATAAACCGTGAGGGGTACATTTACTTGGAAAATGCATAATAAAGCACAGATAATGACGTGGGATGTGATGGTTGCATCTTCGATATTCCTGCTATCGTTTGGTGCGATTTATTACGTCTGGAATGTCTCCATAATAGAGATGGAACGCTCAGAAAAGGCTTATGATATGAGAGAGGTATCAACAAGGAGTATAGAGCAACTAATTCGGACACCGGGTGTTCCAGAGGATTGGGGTTGGGATGAGATGAATAAATCGGTGATCGGTCTTGCTAAATTGGATACCACTTTTGGTTCCAAAAAAGTACTTGATAGGGTTTTAGATCCAGAGAAGGTGTTAAGTTTCATATATCTTATCAACACGACCTATAATGTGAATGAAGGTATAAAATATCGACTGGGAATCCAAGACTACGAATTTTATCTCAAAATAACTTGTTTGAACACCACACATTGTCTCAGTGGATTTCATGTCGACATACCTGATACCAATATAACGTGTCTTAACGGAAAAAAGTTTACAATAGTTAATCAGACTGTCGTTGAAAGTCCAACGTCGTGTACAATTGGAAATTCCATGATCGATGATGCAACAGACATGAACCCAGCTACCAGAACCGCGGCGCTTTATAATGCCTCTGGAAAAATCGCGGAACGCTTCTCAATGCGTAATCAGAGCATTAGATTGACACTCACCGTATGGGAATAACCAAAAAAAGATATGCTGACTTAAACTTATAGATCTAAATATAAACCATAAAAGATAAGAATGAAGATTCAACAACACAAACTAATCAAACTTTTACTCGTCGTGAGTCTTACGATAGGAATGATTGGTGTAGTTGATGCAGAATCGGGTGTGTTGGAACTAAAGTGGAAACATACAATGACTGCTGGTATTGGCAGCGTCTCTGCAGCAGATATTCTTGGAAATGAAAACAAAGAGGTTGTGATTGGTGGCGATATTATCTATGTTTTCAATATGGAAGGGGATTTGGAGTGGGCATATAACACAAAGATCGCGATAGGCCAAGTGCACATTACAGATATGGATCTGGATGGTAGTATGGAGGTGATAGCCGGTTCTGGAGAATATGGCAGGTATAATTATGTCTGGGTCCTAGATGCATCTGGCCATAGGGAGTGGGAGTACAGATTATATGATCGGGTTACCACCCTTAATCTGGTGGATTTGGATCTGGATGGTCATAAAGAGGTGATATTTGGCTCAGGTGTAGGAGATCGCAGCATCTATGTCCTCGATGAAAACGGTAGCTTAAATTGGAGATTTCCAATAAACACCACGATCTGGAGCGTTTGTACATCAGATATTGATAATGATGGGCACGAAGAGGTATTGGTTGGATCCAGTAACAGTGCTTATTTGTTCGATATTGACGGGACTTTGAAATGGACATACCCGGCAAATTCTACCGTTAGAAGTTGTTATATAGCTGATTTGGATGATGATGGGGATAATGAGGTGATACTTGGATCTTATAACTACATCACCGTTCTTGATGCAAAGAAAACCGTGGAATGGAAACAAAAGATAGATGGCGTAATTTGGAGCATTTGTGCGTCAGATCTGGATCG
>DAOVSA010000027.1 GCA_030633635.1 Candidatus Altarchaeota archaeon | reverse complement strand
CAATACTTGTCATCTCCCTTGCAAAAAAATCATTAAATATTCGTTCAGCGTTTTTCTGCAAACACCGCGTTTGACAGTATGTTTGTTTTTCTGCTCCATTATAGCATCCTGCTTTTTCACAGGTTTTACTCAATTTCTCATCATCACAATTCATCTTCAACTCACAAACGCGTCCCCATGAGTTTCGCCACCAGATCAACGTCCTTATCCCCGCGTCCGGAGAGATTTACAACGATCACATCATCTTTATCGAACTTATCGGACGATTTCATGACATAGGCGAGCGCATGTGCCGATTCCAGTGCAGGGATTATTCCCTCTAACTCCGAGAACCTCTGAAATGCATACAATGCTTCATCATCGGTTATAACATCGACTTTAACACGCCCGGACTCATAGAGATGTGTTAATTCCGGTCCAACACCTGGATAATCAAGACCGGGAGCCAGACTGTATGAAGTTTGAATCTGTCCGTACTTATCCTGTAGCAACTTGCTGTACATTCCATGAAGTACACCATCACTTCCGGCATAAAGTGATGCCCCGTGCTCTTTGGTGTCTACACCCTTTCCACCGGCTTCTACACAGTATAGCTCAACATCATCATCGTCTAGGAACTCATAAAATGTCCCTATAGCATTACTTCCTCCACCCACACACGCAACTATGGCAGTTGGGAGTTTTCCCTCCTTTTTCATTATCTGCTCTTTCGTTTCCTTTCCGATAACCCGTTGAAATTCCCGGACCATTGTTGGATACGGGTGTGGGCCAACGATACTTCCAATCAGGTAATATGTATCAACAACCCTGGCGACCCAATCCCTCATGGATTCATTAACAGCATCTTTGAGGGTTTTTGAACCGGAACTAACTGGATTTAATTTTGCACCCAGTAATTTCATTCTGAAAACGTTTAATCTCTGTCGCTCTATGTCTTCAGTACCCATGTAGACCTCGATCCTAAGTCCTAGCATGGCCCCGGCTATCGCTGTTGCGACCCCATGTTGGCCGGCACCTGTTTCTGCGATAATCCGGTTTTTTCCCATCTTTTTGGCGAGTAATGCCTGTCCAAGTGTGTTATTTAGTTTATGTGCACCACCGTGAACCAGATCCTCCCTTTTCAGGTAGATATTGGTGTTTAACTCCTTTGAAAGGTTTTCTGCACGGTAAAGTGGTGTGGGTCGTCCTGCAAATTCTCTCAGATAATAATTTAGTTCGTCCCAGAATTTTTCATCACTTAAAACCTCATTAAATGCTTCTTCGAGTTCTTCAAGTGCACACATCAGGATTTCCGGGGCGAATTGACCGCCATACTCCCCAAATTTCGTTAAACTGTTTGGCATTTTTGTAACATTTATACATTATTCTGCATTATATATCTTATATATCTAGTATCCCAGTAATATATCTATACTGTGAGAATAGGCAAAATCAAATCGATCGTTGGAAACGAGATGGTAGTCGAATCGAAGGGATTAAAAGAATTACCAAAGGTCGGTAGCATTGCTTTTGTGCAAGAGAGGAGGATTGGAAAGGTTTTTGATATAATAGGAAGGGTAGACATGCCCTATGTAATCATTAAAGCCTTTAGGAATATAAATTCTGAAGAATTGATAAACGAATTGGTCTATATCAAGAACTAAAAAATGGAAAATACGTGCCCGGAATGCGGAAGTACCCGTTTGGCAACCGATCACAAACACGCCGAACTAATCTGTATGGACTGTGGTTTCATCATTGATGATACTATGTTTGATTTTGGCCCGGAATGGAGAGCTTTTGATGAGGATCAAAAGTCAAAGAGGGCAAGAACCGGTGGTCCGGTAAAGTTTGCGAAGATGAACAAGGGCTTAACCACGGAGATCGACCGGTATGACAGGGATATCCGTGGAGGTGCTATCCAACCAGAAAGAAAAGCCCAATTGTACCGGCTTAGAAAATGGCAGCGCCGGTCCAGAATGGCAGATTCTGTCCAACGGAATCTATCTATAGCTTTACCTGAGTTGGACCGGATGTGTTCTTATCTGAACATTCCCGATAACATCAAGGAAGAATGTGCGATGTGGTATCGAAAGGCAGTACATCAGGGGCTTGTAAGGGGCAGGTCGATAGAAAGCGTTGTTGCGGCGATAATTTACCTGATATCAAGGCAGCATCACAGACCAAAAACACTCGAGGAATTAGAAGAAGCATCAGGGAAGAAAAAGAAGGATATCGGACGAAGTTACAGGTTTATCTGCAGAAGATTGAAATTAAGAATGCCTGTTGTAACAGCGATAGATTATGTGCCCAAATTTGCCTCTGAACTGGGTTTATCTGGGGAAACCGAGGCCAAAGCAATTGAAATACTTGAAAAGTGTAGAGAAAAGGGTACGACTTCCGGGAGAGGTCCAACAGGAGTTGCAGCAGCTGCAATCTATCTGGCATCCAAAATAACCAAGGGTAAACAGACACAAGAAGCGATTGCAACCCATCTTACGGGAGTCACTGAGGTTACCATACGAAACAGGGCTGCTGAGTTAAGAGACGCATTAGGATTGGATGTAGAGTTAAATACGTAATTGAATGTTATACGTTCAATGTTATGCATTCCAATGGTAAAAATATGAGTGTAAACTATGATCCACACTACTGTCATTCTGTATGAACTCGCCAAATTAACTGATGAAATCGATAAAAAATTTATAATATCTTCATCTAAACTGGGCAGCACCCTTGGGGTCTCTCAACAAACAGCATCACGTTATTTAAAGGAATTAGAGGATAAAAAACTGATTAAAAGATCCATAACTCCTCATGGACAGGAAATTCAACTTACTACCTCCGGCATAAGTACTCTAAATGAAGTCTGTTTGAATTTGAACCAGAAATTATTCAAGAAAAGGGTAATACTCAAAGGTAAAATCGTCACAGGGATTGGGGAAGGTGCATACTATATCAAAGAATACATGGATAAGATCAAGGAACGATTGGGATTCTCTCCCTTCCCCGGTACATTAAATCTCAAATCATCTGGAAATTTCAAAATAAACATGGGTGATGGTATAACCATAACTGGATTCGAGAGGGACAATCGAACGTTTGGTGAGGTAAAGTGCCTGCCTGTTAAACTTTCATCTGGAAAAAAAAATATAAATTGCCATTTAATTCTGCCACAACGAACCCATCATACAGATGAACTCGAAATCATCAGTAAATTTAATTTAAGGGAGAAACTGGGTTTAAATGATGGAGATGAAGTAGAAATAGAGATAATCTGATCGTGGATAGAAATTTTACATGACAGTGAATAGGGGTATCAATCCTCATCTATCATACAACCAGGCCTTATGTAACTTTCTCTTTTTTCTCTTCTCCTTTTTACTTTCTTTTTCCGGTTTTTCCTCTTTTTCCAGTTTTTCCTCCTTTTCTTCTTCCCCCATTTTCTCCTCCTTTTCCCCTTCTTTTTTCATTTTATCAATTAAATTATCTTAATCATTTATTACTATTGGATATCTTATGGTGTTTATTAATTATTGTTTCAGCGATTACCATAGAAAATGAGATTAAAGATAACGGTTTTCATATGCGGTGCTGCACTCATGATTTTAGAAATTATTGGTAGCAGGATTTTGGCACCATCCTTCGGTAATTCACTCTTTGTATGGGGGAGTTTAATAGGTATTGTACTGGGTGCATTAAGCCTTGGATATTTCTGGGGTGGTAAATTAGCAGATAAGAGCCCCACATTTCATGCCCTTTCAATGATAATCGCGGGTGCCGGAATAATGACGGCATTCATCCCATTGATGGCATCCCTTATACTCACATATGATTTTGTAGTCATCTTTGGTATGAAATATGGTCCACTCGTGGCAACAATTATCCTCCTTTCCATACCAAGTGTCTTGTTGGGAATGGTATCCCCCTATGCAATCAGACTTGATGTGAAGAATATTGAGAGTGTGGGAAACACCGCGGGTGATCTGTATGCCATCTCAACATTTGGCAGTATCGTTGGTGCATTTCTCACAGCCTTCTTTCTAATACCTGCACTTGGCGTTAAAACAATAGTCTATTCCACAAGTTTATTACTGATCATAGCTGCAATAATCCCATCTGGTAAGAAGAGTACACAACTGATAATCTATTCTTCAGCATCATTCCTCATTCTCTTCATTGTTCTGCTGGTATATCCTTCAGAGACTGGCGAGGATAATATAATATTTCAGGCAGATACTCCATATCAGAGGGTAACAGTCCGGGATTGGGTTAATGCAGACGTAAGGACGATTACGCTCAATGAGCGATATAGTGGTGCCACATATTTACATTCCAATGATGCAGTCTTTGAATATACTGAGTATTTCCATATTCCACTTCTAATGAAACCAGATATCACAGATATCAAAGATGTTCTTTTCGTGGGGTGTGGTGCAGGAACGGGTCCGAGGAGATTTCACGAGGAATATGAGTGGATGAAGATAGACGTAGTTGATATAGATCCAGTAGTAAATGATGCTGCGGTTAAATATTTTGGTTTGAAGGAAGATGAGAGATTGAGACTACATGTTTCTGATGGCAGGTTTTTCCTGGCAAATTCGGATAAAAAATATGATTTAATAGTAATTGATGCCTTTAATTCAATAGGTTCTATACCATCTCATCTAATGACAAAAGAGTTCATCAAGGAGGTTAATAGAAGTTTGCGTGATGATGGTATCGTTGTTTTGAATATCCACGCCTCAATAGAGGGTGAATCATCAAAAATCCTCAAGTGGGAGTACAAGACCTATAAAGAGATCTTTCCGAACATATATCTGTTTCCACTAGGAAAGAATCCGGAAAGGGTAAACAATGTAATTATGATTGCAAGCAAATCAGATACGAGATATTCAAAGAAGGAATTTATTGATATGGCTAATTCGTCAGATATAGGAATAAAGGACATTCTAAGATATACAGAACAATATCTCGATAAAGAGATTGAAATAGATAACGACATTAAGATCTTAGAAGATGATTATGCACCTGTTGAAAACCTTATTATCCCGGTGATAAATCAAAGAGTGTATCAAGATACGGTTCTCCGGCGGTAGAGTGGCGGCGATCAGGTTCACAACGACTTCGTGGCTCACCAAGGGTTTTCCTCGCCAATTCTGGCTGATTAACGAGAATAGACAATGTTCAATCCTGTTTCACTTACTAGTTTCTGGAGGCAGATAACGTGTTTGAGTATTTAAAGCCATCTTTTCTCTTTTCATAAATATGATTTTCTTGGGAAGGATATACAAAAAGTTGACTATTCATTTTTAACTCATCGTGCACATAACATATAACACAAAAAGTTGAGCTAACTTCTTGTGAAATATATAGTGAGGTAGAAAAATATGGCATATGAAAGAGGATTTGAAAGGAAGATGCATAAAGTAGTTTGTGCAGAATGTGGTGTAGAAACTGAAGTACCTTTCAAACCAGATGGAAGCAGACCTGTCTATTGCAGGGAATGCTATCAAAAACATAGACCCAAGAGATACTGAAAATATGTTCTGTTAGTCTTGTTTTATGTAGAGTATTTAATATGGATTAGCGTTAGCTATACCCCCTCTACATAACATAATTTTTTTGCACATCTGACATCTATATATCAAACCAATCATTTTTTCATCTCCAAAACGAGAAACGCACCAAATGGCTTGAAGATCTTGGATAAAATTCTGTCTGATCTTTCAAAGCAATTTAATAAAAATCTGGGCATTACCTTGAAGGCAAACAAAGTTGAGTCCCATCTTTTAACTTTGAAGTTTTTTAATTCAAAGATGCTATAAAATTTTGCGTCAGCATAGGTTTCATTTCTTCTTATCCGTTCATGCAAGGCAAATAAGCTGAATCTATTTAAGACTCCAAGAATAATTCTTCCGTCATCTTTCAGTACCCTTCTCATCTCCCGAATTGCTTTTTCTGGCTTGGGGAGGAATTCTATTAAAGTTATCCCGACGATAAGATCAAATGTATTATCTTCAAACGGCATATCCTCTACATTACCCAAAATCGTATCTATGTTCTTTGACTTTGTTTTAGCGATATTTAGCATTCTCTTCGACATATCCAGACAGGTTACCTCCAAGCCCATTTTACTGAATTCTGATCCATAGGTTCCAGTTCCGCACCCGACATCCAACACCTTCTCCCCCTTTTTTGGTCTTGCAAATTGTATTATCAATCTCTTCTCTAGATCGTCTGCATATCTGCCAAATTCTGTTCCGTACCATGAATCATAGCTACCTGCGAGTTTGTCGAAATTCATTTTGATGGACGATTGGGTGTAATAAAGATTGCATCGGCCTGCTGATTTTTTTGGTAACGTAAAGGACGTTATATCCTCCCCTGTACCATAAAGTATGTTATATCCTCTCCCGTACTATAAATGACGTTATATCATCTCCTCTCTGTAAATTTGAATAAACGTAGATAGGAGAGCTAAGATAAGGGGCCCAAAGATTATACCAAGAATACCAAAAACCTGGAGACCACCCATTACTCCTAGAAAAATAATGAAAGGCGATAATTTGATTTTATCACTTATTAATTTTGGTTTAAGTACATTGTCTATGTAACCGAGAACTGCAATACAGTAAATTAGAAGTATGGTTGCTTTGATAAAACTCCCTTTTATAAACAGGATTATTACTGCAGGTATCCAAATTATTGCCGGACCTACTGCAGGGATAAAAGCAAATACAGCCATTAAAAGACCCCAGAACATGGAGGAACCAATGCCTAATATGAAAAATATAATACATCCTGCTACGCCTTGAAGCAATGCAGTACTCACATTCCCTACAACAACAGCATTAATCGTCTCTTCAAGCCTTTCAATTATCCTCATTTTGTGATCAGTTTTTAATGGAAGAAGTTCGACAATTGTATCTTTTATTTCCTTTCCGTTGTCTAAAAAGTAGAATATAGAAAAAAGAACAATGGAAATGAAAATAATGAATGATACGATACTATCAATAATTCTTGTTATGCTTTCTGCAAAAAAGAGTGAGGTTGTCTTAGCAATGTCAGTTACCTTTTCTTTAAGTTCCTCTCCACCCAAAAGTGCCACTAATGTATTTCCTATCTCACATTCGAAATTGCTTGTTGTTTCATTCTGACAATTTTTTAATTCTGAAATTTGAGAAGTTATGTATTGTTCTGATTTTTCATATAATAATTGTGTCTGGGATACCAGGGGCAGGATAATCAGGAATAATAACACTACAACAATTGTGATACTCCCTAAGCTTAATGTGGCACCTGCCAATCTTTTTGATTTTAATTTTTCAGACAATTTGTTGTATAGCGGGTACAGGAAATATGCGAACAATGCACCAACAGATAAGGCAAGTAGGTAATCCTTAAGTAGGTAAATTGCCAGGCCTAGAAGTACCAAAAAGATAAAAACGAATATGTATTTTTTGTGTTGATTTTTGGATACCATTCTCAGAGATTATATATTAATCTGATCCACTGTGTGATCCCAGCAAGCGACACCGGCTTTGCTATTAAAGTCAAAAAGGCCTAACCTCCCATCTTTTAATGATGATATTTCACCGAACAGCTACATAT
>DAOVSA010000020.1 GCA_030633635.1 Candidatus Altarchaeota archaeon | reverse complement strand
CCTCTTCGATTTTTGTCCTCAGAATTTCCTCTGCCGGAATTTTTGTTGATAATTTAACCCCCGGAAACATATTCAGAACAACAGACAGGTCTGAAACATTTGTCGGACCCTTGAAACAATCAACGCCCAATTTTTGTGTTATTATCGAAACGTCCCCTTTTACACCCCCAGGAACCAGAATAGCCAAGATATCATCCAGATTCACTTCACGCAGTTCATCAATAATTATCCGGGCGGATAACAACGCTGCAACATCGACATTGCATGTATGAATCTGAACAGGCGTTTCACTCAAAGCAGAGCATTTTTTGATGGATTCTGATGCATTACGTCCAGTTACAAGCAATAATTTTTTCATTTATATCAGAAATTTATGACCCAAAGTATTTAAGCTTAGTCCGTCTCAAACTCTATAGTGCTTACTTTCTTGAGATTCTGTCAGCATTTTAAAGTCTTTTATATATCTTCTTCCTATGTCCAACAACCCTAACCTTTAATATTTTATTTTGAAAATCGATATCTATCAGAGCCCTATAATTGCCTATTCTGAGTTTGTAAATATCTTCTCCCTCATAATGCTCTAAATAATGAAAAGGATTCACTCTGATGGAATCTATCTTCCTGAGTATCCTCTCAGAGATATTCCCAGGTAATTTCTCAACATATTCAATGGCTTTTGGTGTCCATTTAATTGTCCAGATCATCTCCTTAGAATGCGTTTTTTTGCCTCTTCGTGACTAATAAGCCCCGAATCTGGAACCGCTCTTGCCTCTTTTAGTTCTTTCTTTGTCCAGTCACTCAGCTCATATTCCTCGGATATAATATTCCTGATCAATTTAACCTCCCCGCATAACTTTTTAATATCCTTGTGCAAGGTTTCCATGGTTACAGTCTCCATTTTTCACCTCCTAGATTTCCACAAGAGCCATAACTATAAATAATTGCGATTGAATCTAAAAATATGTGCCAATATCCCCACACTACATAGTCCTTCTCAAACGATTTGCTCTTGGCAAATTGGGCACATTTTCAAGGGTTACACGATATACACCACATCATCAAGCCCTTTAAAATGTTTATCACTTGTCACTATCTTTGCATCGTTATTATCCGCGGTCGCAAGGATTATGGAGTCTGCCATTGCTAATCCAAACTCAATGCTCTTTTCTGCAGCATCTATGGATATCTTTTCATCCAGTGGGATTATTTTTGTGTAGCTGACAATATAAGCATAGGCTTCTAAAGCCTTATCTTCGCTCCTTTCCCTTTTTATCTTTTTATAGACTTCATACAAGACAATGGATGGTGTTACATACTCGTCAGTATTTGCCTTTTCGATGTAGCCGGCATATTTATCTGCAAGGTGGCCTTCACCAAAATACTCCATCCAGCCGTATGAGTCAATCAAAACGTTCATCCTTATCTCTCAAACCCTTTGTTGTCACTCCTTTTGCAATTCCTCTGGCATTTTTCATCTTGCCTACCGGAATTAGACTTATAGTTTTATTTCTCTCAACTACCACCATCTTTTCTCCGGGCTCTATATGCAGATGCTGTCTAATCCTCTTTGGAATCACGACCTGGAATTTTGGGGAAACAGTTACAGTATCCATGACATCACCGTATTACATTGTATAAATCGATATATAAAAAGTGGAAAAAGTAGAATAAAAAGTGGAAAAATATTTAAGTTTTCACACCTCCCAGGTTCCCATACTTTTTCTTGGTCACACACTCCGGGTTTACACAAAAACGAAATGGTCTTTTGCCCTTCATAATACTGGTTAGTATAGGATATCCGCACTGTTTACACACCCCTGTTTTTTTTATTAGGCCTGGAGGCAATGATATCGTATATCTGCATTTTGGATAGTTATCACAGCCCACGAATTGCCCGCCAAACTTTGACTTTCTTAATACCAGATTGCCATCACATTTCAGGCACTTGCCCAGTTCACCTCCCGATTCTTTTCTTACGGTTGATTTCAGTGAACTGACCAGTGCGGCGCCGATTTCTGATTCATTTTTCTTAAACTCCTTTGAGATATGAATTATGGTTTCTTCGCCCTCTTTTATAACTTTTTCGCCGGGCATTTTTCCAAGTCCTATCTGATCCATCTCTTTTTCGAATTTTCTGGTGAGTTTTTCGCTTAATACCTCCGGACAATACTTCTCCATGGTATCCACGACATGTAATCCCAACGGCGTTACCTCAATACTTTTTCCGCTTAGATAACCTCTTTTAAATAATATATCAAGAATCTGTGATCTTGTGGCTTTTGTTCCCAGGTTTCGCTTCTCCATCTCCCTGATTATTGATGCGGGAGTATACCTTTTCGGTGGCTGGGTTTCTTTTTCGTGCATTTTGATTTCTTCCACCCCAAGTTGATCCCCTTTCACCAGATTGGGCAGTTCTTCCTCCTCAAACTTGGCATATTTACCATAGAGTGTGTGCCAGCCAGTCTCAATTGTCGTGGTTCCTTTGGCGATGAAGATCTCCGAGTTATTGTCCAAATCGATTCCCACGGTCTGTCGAATCGCAGGATCCCCAAAAGTCGCAAAAAATCTCCTTACGATTAAATCATAGAGTTTTCCCTGATAGTCGCCTAGATTCTTTGGTATTTCCCCGGTGGGATGGATCGCCGGGTGTGCAGGATCTTTCTTTCTTCCATTATGGGGTTTTAGTGTTTTCTTACTCAAAAGTTCTTCACAACAGGGTGAATAAACTTTGATACCTCTTAAGTTCTTTATTATCCCGGTATAATCAATTCCTTTGGGTAACTGCTGTGAGGATGTCCGGGGGTAGCTTATATAGGCGTTTGTGTACAGTTCCTGTGCGATCTCCAAGGTTCTTCTTGGGTCAATTCTCAGTTGCTTATATGCCTCTGTTTGCAGGGTCGTTAGATCGAATGGAAATGGTGGTTTTTGCTTATATTTCCTCCTTTGAACCTTCACAACCACTGCGGTATCCCCGCATCTATCTTTTGCGGATTCAACCCTTGATTTATCCCAGAATTTATCCTCAGAATGAAACGCACTCAGTCTTGATTTATCTTTACTTGCAATCATCTCAAGCTGCCAGTATGACTCAGACTTAAATGCAGATATTTTCCTGTCCCTGACAGCCAGTAACTTTAAACTTGGTCCCTGGACCCTGCCTATGCTGAGTGTTACATAACCGCGAGCCCTCCTTATAGCGAGGGTGAGTGCTCTTGAAAGATTTATGCCCCAGTACCAGTCCAGCATATGTCGGGTCAACCCGGCATCGGCCATCCCTTTATTTATTGGCTCCAGATTATTATATGCGCTAAGTATCGATTCCGGGGTCAGGGTCGAGAATTTCATACGACTTACCTTTTTATCAAGAGGATCTATATTGCAGGCATGTTTTATTGTGTTAAACGCAATTACCTCCCCCTCGATATCGTAGTCGCAGGCATTGATAAATCTATCGCATTTTCCGGCAAGGAATTTTATGTTGTCCAGATATTTCCTTGTGAACTCAGATGATTTATTTACTTTATAACTTGGCACCCATTCTATATCGAACACGGGATATGTCCATCTGCCCCCTTTTCTCTCTTTAAGACCAAAGATATGACCGACTGCAGGAGCAACAAATGTATCGCCGACTTTATAGTAGGAAATACCGCCTCTTGAGAGTTTTTTTGCAGCACCAAGGGATCTTGCGATTCTTTCTGCCACATTTGGCTTCTCCGTTATGATCCAGGTTTTCATCTTTTTTTCATCTTTTTTCATCTTTTTTCACCGTATTAGAAAGTATAACTTTCTAATGAGGCAACAAAATTTTTGTAGTTACAGCTTCGCTGTAACTGCCCGACAACGAAGTTGTCAGTTGCATAGCAAAAATTTTCTTGTCTTTTTCCCAGTTATTTGAGGTCTTAGGATTAATTTTAATTCTAATAGTTTTAAATAATTAAAATAAGATGAAAGTCAACATGCTGCTGAAACTAAAGGACGTTCCGGGAAGTTTAATTGGCGCACTAAATCCCATCTCCGCACACGGGGGAAACATCATTGGCGTATTACACCTGCGCGGCGGGAGAGGATACGTTCCGGTTCAGGTAACATTTACGATAATAGACGAATCGTCACTTAATCTGATAAATGAATCACTTAGGAAAGAAAATGTCCGCGTCTCCAAGATGGAGGTCGAAGGGCACAGGTATTACGAGAAAAAAACACATTTATTCTGCCTGATCGGGCACGTTATCGATAAAGACATCCAGGATACGATAGATAAGATAAATGAGGTCGGGATGGTATCCGATCTGGACGTGCTGATGCCTTCTCCTGAGAAGAAATCTTCTGTTATGATGAACGTTGATGTGGATAAGGAAAAGGTTGGCAAGTTAATGGAGATCATAAATGAGATATGTGCAGAAAAGGATTTTTTATTGATCAAATCGCTCTAAATTGCATAAAATACTTAAAATAAAGGTTATTCCAAACTCAAAGAGGGAAGAGATTAAGGAAGGTGAGGGGGAAGAACCGATGGTCGTAAGGGTAAAAGCCCAACCCGTAAAGGATAAGGCGAATAAAGCAGTGATCAAGTTACTGTCAAAACATTTCAATTCGGATGTGAGGATCATTTCAGGCATGAAAAGCAGGGAGAAGCTGGTAGAGGTGGAAAATTATGGAAAAAAGACTGTATAGGTCCCGGGAGGATAGGATGCTGGCTGGCGTATGCGGTGGGCTCGGTGAGTACTTTGATATAGACCCCACATGGATCAGAATCGGCTGGGTATTATTATTTTTTGTAGAGGGTATTGGGTTATTAGCGTACATAATCTGTGCGATCGTTATCCCGGAAAATCCGCATCAGATGAAGGGAGGTAAAAAAGAGATAGACATTGGTAGGAAAATAGAAGATTCAGTGGAAAAGGTCAAAAATAAGAACGAAAGGGCAATTGGTCTCATCCTGATACTTCTGGGTCTGATTTTCCTTACAGAAAATTTTGTTGAATGGTTTCGTTTCGATAAACTATGGCCCCTGATTGTGATAGTGATCGGTTTGATTTTACTTGGTAAAAATATAAGAAATTAAAATGAAGATTAAGAAAGAATGAAGATTAAAAAAGTGACAGAGTTGGTCTGGGCGTTAATTTTAATCATAGTAGGTCTCATCTTTCTATTTAATAACCTTGGATATCTGTCGTGGGATATCTGGTATTATCTTTGGAAGTTATGGCCCCTGATTCTGATCGTAGCTGGTTTATCGGTATTGTTCAAAGACTCCAAGCTCCTTTTTTTGATTCCTTTGATTGTGGCAGGGGTCGTGATATATGCTACGTTTCAATACGAAATGCCGGAATCGCTGGAACCCAGGACCAGCACACTGACTCAAACCTTGGACGATGCTAAAGAGGCAGATATTAACCTATTTTTCGGTGCAGGAACAATTACTATCTCTAATGGAAGTCAAAATCTGTTTGATGGCAGGTTCAGATACACGGACGAGAGATTTTTACCAGCCAAAAAATATGAAATAGAAGACGGCATTGGAGAACTTACACTGAGATCTGATTTCCAAAGCCATCTGTCCCACCCGATAAATGAATGGGACCTAAAATTTACAGATCAGATTCCATTGACTCTTAACCTCGATTACGGTGCAGCCCAGGCGGTAATTGACCTTTCTGGCTTAAAAGTTGACAGGCTGGATATCAATGGCGGTGCGACAAACACGAAGATAAGATTCGGCAATTATTCAACCCAGGCGTATATTGATCTGGGGGTAAGTAACCTTGAGATTGAGATCCCAGAAGCGGTTGGTGCAAAAATAGAACTTGACGAGGGCATCAGTTCGGTAAAAATCAAGGGTTTAACAAAAAAGGACGATTTCTATGTGACAGAAAACTACGAGACCGCTAAAAATAAGATATTCATAGATATTGACACAGGAGTGTTAAATATAGATGTGAAGGTGATTTAGATGACACATAAAGAAAAAGAAGGGGAGGAAGAAGAAGGGGATATAAAAAGATCTAGAGGAAAAAGAAAGGGCATCACAGGACCCCTGATACTTATAGCAATCGGTTTGATCTTTTTATTGCATAATTTTGACCTTATCCCGTACGGATTTGGGGATTTATGGCCGCTGATACTGATAGTAATCGGGATCGGCTGTTTGTATGATGCGCTTGTGAATTGAGCAAATCTAAATGACAGTATTAAGGGAGATTATTAGATATTAATAGATATTTACAACATATCAAACATAATCAAGCAAAATAAAAGAAAAATGAGAAAAGTAAAACTGATCATCATCGGATTTGGTGTCATAGGTAAGGGGGTTGTCAGGGTAATTTCCATGAAACAGAAATACATTCGGCAAACGTATGATATCGATCTGAAGATCTCCGCGATATGCGAGGTAAATGGCAGTATCATAAGTGAAAAAGGAATTGATCCAAAATACGTCCTGGAACTGGCAGATAATAAAAAATTGAATGAACATCCGGACTGGAATTCAATGACGTGTGTAGATGTCTTAAAAAATGTGGATGCAGACATTGCACTTGAGCTAACTCCCGGGAACATAAAGACCGGGGAACCCGGGTTAATACATATAACTGAAGCATTGAAGAACAAAAAACACGTGGTTACATCAAACAAGGCGCCCCTGGCATTGAAATTTACTGAATTGCAAAAACTGGCGGATGAAAATAACCGCAAGTTAAGATATGAGGCCACGGTGGGCGGTGCGATACCGATCTTTAACCTGTGCAAAGAGACGTTGCAGGTAAACAAGGTAAATT
This sequence comes from Candidatus Altarchaeota archaeon, assembly GCA_030633635.1. Classification (GTDB taxonomy): domain Archaea; phylum Altiarchaeota; class Altiarchaeia; order IMC4; family DAOVSA01; genus DAOVSA01. The sequence goes on along the minus strand of DAOVSA010000020.1, from coordinate 1,371 downwards.
CAATCCACGGAATCCTGAACGGGACCACCAATTTCATACTAACAAAAATGACCCAGGATGGGATCAGCCTGGATATCGCACTAAAAGAAGCCCAGGAGTTGGGTATAGCCGAAAAAGATCCAAGTTATGATATAAAGGGCTATGATACTGCCGTAAAGGTTGCGATATTGGCGAATGCATTGTTAAATAAAGACATTGGATTTGAGGATGTGTGCGTAACCGGAATCGAGGAAATCACCTCCGAGGCGATAGAGCTTGCAAAAAAACAGGGCTGTGTGATAAAGTTAATCGGCGATGCAAATAACCTTGAGGTTTCTCCGAGACTGATACCGATAAGCCATCCATTAAATGTAGACGGAACCCTGAATGCGGTAATGATTCATACAGACATCGCAGGGGATATCACCCTAGTTGGAAAGGGTGCTGGTGCAACAGAAACCTCTTCTTCAATACTTTCAGACATCCTGGATATTGCTCTTAAATAGATAAATAAATGCTAAATCTCAATTGGGGAGTAGTAGATGATGGGTAGTGGAGGGTATGAAAGTAGATAGTATGAACGCAAATAGTATGAAACTCGCAACGATTCACGTGAGCGGGCGGGTGCAGGGGGTATGTTACAGGTGGTTTGTGGAGGAACATGCCAAAGAACTTGGATTAAGAGGATACGTCATGAACCTGGGGGATGGCAGGGTAAAGATCGTTGTTGAAGGTGAAGTCAGCAAAATAGAGGAGCTGATAGATATTTTAAAGAATAAAAAACCATCCCTTGCAAGAATAGATAACATTGAAGTGGCGTGGGATAAATACACAGGAGATTTTGATGATTTTGGGATCAGGTTTTGATGTTTGGCATTAATACTTTAAAGAGAGGTTAAAAGAACAAAAGTTCATTTGATAGTCGTTAGTTGCAATTGGCGTGCAAGCCCGTCAACTTTCGAAGCCCGATCGATTTACTTGCACTTATTAAGCATTCATAGAGTTATATGAAATTTAATATTCAAGATCTTATAACAAACAATTATATCGTCTAGGTGGTTTTTTCATGCAAATCGATGTATCCTTGTTTAACAGGTATTTTAAGAATATCAAAAAGGAGTATTCTACTAAGAGTTATACTGAATTTTCCTTTCGTACTTCTATAGAAAACTTTATTCATTCCCTTAGCAAAGATTTTGAAATCCATCAAGAACAAAAAAGAATGCGTGGCTTAGGTGCCCCTGATTTCAAAGCATTCAGAAAAGCTGTTAATGTAGGCTATATTGAAACCAAGGATTTAGGCTCTAATCTCGATGAAATTCTTAAATCAGATCAAATAAAAAGATATACTGAAGGAATTGATAACCTTATTTTAACTAATTACACTCGATT
>DAOVSA010000158.1 GCA_030633635.1 Candidatus Altarchaeota archaeon | reverse complement strand
TGGTTTCACTGAGAAACGAGGTTTTGCTGACAAAAAAATTCAGCCCATCATTCCTAATAACAGGAAAAGCAGGATTGTCTTTGGCTGCTGCTTTCGATGAATTAGATGAGCGAACTACAATTGATCTTCCCCTTGTTTTTCCTCGCCTTGGAGTATATTACAATGGATATGGCGTAAATTTTGGGTTGGATGCAGGTGGTGATTTAAACTCAAGATTTTCATATTTGACCGATGTTGATATTTTCTTACTGCCTGGCGCAGATGAAAATTTCGCTTTTGAGCATAAGAGTTTAATCATCTGGAATAAGAGCAAGAAATTTCAAATAATGTTTGGTTACAAACTTGTATTTGGAGAGTATCCTTTTGGGACGCAGTGGCATCTACTTCCGCTATTTGATATGCTGTGGGCAAGGCAATTTAGAACGAGAAAATGAATCTATCGCAATCTTTAGTCGCTCTCCCGTTTCGAGCAAAAAAATATTTTATATTACCGATTATTCTCCGTATTAAATATATTATGAATAAATGTTAATGGAGATTTGATTTTATGCGCTCAATAGGTCTATGTACTGGAGCATCTACTATAACTCTGGTGGATGCTGAAAAGAATGGAAGGGCAATAGAAATAAATGCCATTCATTCTTATGCCCATGAAGGAAATCCCAAACAGGTTGTTAAGGATCTGTTGAGAAAATTTGACCTGAAAAAAGTTGATTCAATTGTTGTTACAGGTCGGAGATTCAAAGAGTTTTTGAACCTGACTAATATCTCAGAACCGCTAGCTGTCGAATACGCCCTGAAACATATAAATAATGATGGTAAGCATTACAACGCAATTATAAGCGCTGGTGGTGAGACATTCATTGTCTACAAACTTGATGATTCCGGGAAAATCGGAAAAGTCTTTACAGGAAATAAATGCGCCTCCGGAACTGGAGAGTTTTTCTTACAGCAGACAAGGCGAATGGATGTAAGTCTGGAGGAAGCAATCAAGTATGCTCAAAATGAAGAGCCGCATCATGTGTCCGGAAGGTGTTCTGTTTTTTGCAAAAGCGATTGTACACATGCGACTAATAAAGGGGTACCAAAGGGCAGAGTTGTAGCTGGTCTTTGTCAGATGATGGCGAATAAAGTACTCGAATTGCTTAAGAACATTCCAAAAGAGAACATCCTGATAGTTGGCGGTGCTACCAAGAACAAGGTGATGATTGACTACCTTAATCGTGAAATTACAAATCTAATTATACCAGAAGGGGCTACATATTTTGAAGCTCTAGGGGCTGCTCTTTGGGCAATGGAAAATAAGACAAAGACTGTTGATAATTTAAGCGGACTTTTTACAAAACATATGACTCAATTCGATTATCATCAACCATTACGTGATTTTGAGAATAAGGTAATCTTTACACAGATGAAACGTGGAACGGTTAAAGATGGTGATAGATGTCTTCTGGGTCTTGATGTTGGTTCAACAACAACAAAAATTGTATTGTTGCGGGAATCAGATCTGAAGATCCTTGCCAGTGAATACCTTCGAACAAACGGCGATCCGGTTGGAGCATCGCGAAAATGTTACAAGACTATTCTTGATCAGTTGAATAGCAAAAAAATAGTAATTCGTGGTCTGGGTGTTACAGGCTCTGGTAGAAAGATAGCTGGACTTTTTGCACTTACTGATGGAGTAATAAATGAAATAATAGCACATGCAACGGCAGCACTTCATTTTGATCCCGAAGTAGACACTATATTCGAGATAGGTGGTCAGGACGCAAAGTATACATTTATAACAAATGGTGTAGCAAGTGACTATGCCATGAATGAAGCCTGCTCGGCAGGCACAGGATCGTTCCTGGAAGAATCTGCGAAAGAGACTTTGGGCATCGAAATGGAGGATATTGCTGACTGGGCTATGAGAGGAAATCGACCTCCGAATTTCAATGATCAGTGTGCAGCATTCATATCATCGGATATTAAGAATACATTCCACGAAGGTATTCCGAAGGACGATATTGTAGCGGGCTTAGTATATTCTATTTGTATGAACTATGTAAATAGGGTTAAGGGAGCACGCCCTGTGGGGAAGAAAGTATTTATGCAGGGTGGTGTATGTTACAATCGCGCAGTTCCGATAGCAATGGCAGCTTTATCTGGAAAGGAGATCGTTGTCCCACCGGAGCCAGGTTTAATGGGTTCTTATGGTGTTGCGCTTGAAGTTAAGCACCGGCTTGACCAGGGTTTAATGAAGGAGCAAATGTTTGATTTAGAGACTTTGGTGAATAGAGAAGTAAAATATAAGAAACCGATTATATGTACCGGTGGTAAGGAAAAATGCGATATTAGATGTTCTATTAATCGAATTATGATTGATGATAAAACTTATCCTTTTGGTGGTTCATGTAATAGATATTATAATATCCGTCATAAGATTAAGGTTGATCATGCTAAACATGATCTGGTTGCTGTGCGTCAGCAGATGGTATTTGAGAAATTTGCGCCAAATTTATCTGATCTTCCAGAAGATGCTCCAACAGTGGGAATTTCACGTTCTTTTTT
>DAOVSA010000185.1 GCA_030633635.1 Candidatus Altarchaeota archaeon | reverse complement strand
TTTTGAAGAGAAGAGATGCGATTAAAGACAGACCTAAATTACCTATTCTTTTGACTAATGGCATAGCTTCGCTCCTTGGTCTGGAACCAAATACTATGTCGAGATTTTCCTCTTTTAGAACTTCAATCAATTTTGGTATATCAGAAGGGTCGTGCTGACCATCGGCGTCAACGGTTACGATAATGTCAGCAGCATCCTCAGAGGCTATGTCACAACCAACTCTGGTAGCGAAGCCTGCACCCATGTTGACGATAAGCCCTGCTACTTCTGCACCGGCCTTCACCGCTTTTTCTGTGGTTCTGTCTCCCGAGTCGTCATCAACTACAATAACCTTGTCAACGTACTTCAGGGTGTTCGATACAACGTCCTCAATTGTCGCTTCTTCGTTATACGCCGGGATTACTGCTATGATTTTCATCTTCTTCTCTTATTTTTAATACTATATATTTTTAATCTTTGCTATGTATAATTTGTTCATAAAGAATTCAAAATATTTCTTTTTAACCAGCACGAATCCTGCCTTATCAAGCAGGTCTATTACTTCCTTATCACCCAATCCCTCTTTTTCTCCTTTGGAAACACCTCTTGCACGTTCATCTTGTTTAAAAATTATATGGGCAATTTTTCCAATAAAAGGAGAGATCATAGTGATCAGCAAGGTTCCACCAGGTTTTAATAATCTTCTTGCCTCTTTTAAGGCATCCTGCCTGTAAGGGATATGGTTCAAACATGCTAGAAAAGTAATGGTGTCAAATGAACTATTCTCGAAGGGTAAAGACGAGGTTTTCTTGACAACCAGATCAACTTCTCTCCATGGATAAACATCTACACCTATACCATTACCATATTTCTTCACCAGATTATTGTAACCACATCCAATATCAAGTAGTTTACCTTTGATATATGGCATCACAACATTTATTCTCCGATCCTCTAATAAATCCATCTTATCTCCTTTTTTCGATTTCATATTTCTGTGTTTGCCGAGTTCATCATCTTTTTCTCTTCCACTTTACTTAATTGTGACATTATTATAATTACATATTATTAACGGCAAAGAATCCTTTTACATACCTGCGTAAATCTGAGAAGGAACGGATGTTGTTTAAACTTCTTAATATATACTTGGATCTGAAATAGAATTCCTTATAGGCTTTCTTTTGTATTTCTTTTAGTTCCTCGATTTCTATGTTTGGATTCACATAGGTTGGCTCATCTCCACCAATTAGATACCTTGACCAATCATCTGTGCCTAATGCACCCTCATTGACTGCAATCTCAAATAACTGTGTTCCCGGATATGCCTGAGGGAGATAGAATGCTGCTATATCTGGATTGCATATTTTAGAAAATTTGATGGTCTCTTTTACTGTTTCTATTGTTTCTGTGGGCATACCAAGGATAAAGAAAGCCCTCGTTTTTATACCCGCCTTTCTTGTTAATTTAAATGCATCTGTAACTTGTTTTGTGGTAAATCCTTTTTTAATAACCTTTAGTACATCATCATTCCCGGATTCTACACCATAGTCTATCTGCCAGCAACCCGCCTTCCTCATACTTGATAACATTTCTTTGTCAAGGGTATTGACCCGCCCAAAACAGCTCCATACAAAGTCTGATTTTCTTTCCCCGATTTCCTTACACACCTCCAAAACATACTTCTTTTTTAA
>DAOVSA010000044.1 GCA_030633635.1 Candidatus Altarchaeota archaeon | reverse complement strand
TTGAGCCATTTTTGCATTTTCATCGCATTCCCAAAGTCCAAAGGTATTATTTTCAGTGTCATGACAAATAGCGGCATATCCTATACCCGGCACCGCTGTTTTGGGCATCACTATTTTGCCGCCGAGTTTTTCAACTTTGGCAGTATATTCATCAATTGACGGAACATCAATATAATTTACAATTGCGTCTGTTGGATTTTCTCTTTTTCCAAGCCCGCCGCCAAGACCTTTTTTACCGTCTTCATCTGTTGTTTCAATTCCATAGTATTCCACCGGTCCAGGCATTTTTTCAATTTTCCATCCAAATAGTTCAGTATAGAACTCCTTTGCCCGCTTCATATCATCTGCTGGCACCATAAAATGTGTTATTGCTGGCATTTTTATTCACCTTCTTATTTTATTTAAATTAAATTTGAACATATATAAAGTTTTCTCTAAAAGCGGGGTTCGGAAGTTCATATAACAATTTATATCCGACAGTGTCGGATATCCTTTCAATTCGTCGGTATATCCGACCCTATTGTATACAGCACCGTATGAATTGTCCTTAATATACAATTATACATAGAAGTCATATAAGCGATATTAAATTTATTTCATATACCTAATTCCAAAACCAGAAACTAACTAAAAACATCTTTCACATCACTCACTACTTTTCCGATAATCCCCCTGTCCCCTTCTTTCAATAAGTTGTTTTCCCCGGTTGCCATTGCAAATTCATTTAATAATTCCTTTTGTTTTTCATTTAGTTTTTCAGGAGTTTTTATAATCACTCTAACGTGTTCGTCACCTTTTCCGCGTCCTCGCAGGTTTTTAATACCTTCTCCTTTCAATCTAAAGATTGTGTGTGTCTGTGTACCTGCAGGAATTTGTAGTTTAGCCTTACCCACCAATGTGGGCACCTCGATCTGATCACCCAGCGCAGCCTGGACAAAGCTGAGTTGGACCTCACAAAAGATATTGTTATCGTATCGTTTGAAGATCGGGTGTGATTTTACATGGAGTACGACATACAAATCTCCAGAAAAACCGCCTCTGCTGCCTGCCTCTCCTTTCCCCGCAATTCTCAATCTAGATCCTGTATCCACACCCTCAGGAATTTTTAAATGTACTTTGCTTGTCACCTGGATATATCCTGCCCCATTGCACCCGGGACATGGTGTTTCAATGATATTTCCCTCGCCACCGCATCGGTCACAGGTTGTGATCGATACGAATTGACCAAATGGCGTCCTTCTTTCGTTCTTTTTTTGCCCGGTTCCGCCACATACGGGGCATGATTTGGGTTTGGTTCCCGGTTTAGCTCCAGAACCATTACACCGGGGGCAGGTTTTTGTGTGTGGTATCCGCAGGTCTCTTTCCAAACCAAATGCAGCATCTTCCAGGGTTATTTCCAGATCATAACGAAGATCCGCCCCTCTTTGTGGACCACCAGATCTTCTCCGGTCATAACCAAAGCCTCCAAACCCCCTGAAAAAATCACTGAATATGCCGGTACCGGATCCAAAACCGAATTCCCTGAACAGATCCTCGAAATTCACACCCCGGAATATGTCCTCTTGAGTATACTGTTGATTTATACCGGCATGTCCAAACGTATCATACTGCTGCTTCTTTTCATCATCAGAAAGAACACCATAAGCCTCGGAGATTTCCTTGAATTTCTCTTCTGCATCTGGTGCTTTGTTGCGATCAGGGTGATATTTCAGGGCCAGTTTTCGATACGATTTCTTTATATCCTGCCTCGATGCACCCTTATCAACCCCTAGAATCTCGTAGTAATCTCTCTTTGTCATTTGTAATGATAATAAAATATAATAAAAAATTAAAATAGAATAAATAAGAGATGGATCATTTGTCCTTCTTTTCCTCATCTACCACTTCATACTCTGCTTCCACAACCTTCTCATCCCCTGGTTCTTCTGTTTTCTCTTCTTCGGATTCTTCTTTTGGCCCCTCTTCCGCTTGTTGTTGTGCTGCCTGTTGATAGATTGCCACCCCAACCTCCTGAACCGCCTTACTTAATTCATCTGTCTTCTCCTTGATAGCACCTATATCGTCACCCGCCAACGCATCTCTCAGGGATTTAATCATGGTTTCGATATTTTCTTTTTGTTCTCCGCTAACCTTATCCCCAAATTCTGACATGGTTTTCTCTGTAGCATATATCAATGACTCTGCATTATTTCGTGCCTCTATTTCCTCTTTTCTTCTCTTGTCTTCCTCTGCGTGTTCCTCCGCCTCGTTCATCATCCGGTCTATTTCATCTTTAGAGAGCTTTGTTGATGCCGTAATCGTTATTTTTTGCTCCTTACTGGTTCCCAAATCTTTGGCAGTTACGTTTAAAATCCCGTTAGCATCTATATCAAAGGTTACTTCGATCTGTGGCACCCCTCTCGGTGCAGGAGGTATACCAACCAGATTAAACACACCCAGACTTGTATTATCAGATGCCATGGATCTTTCCCCCTGCAGAATATGTACCGTAACCGAGGTCTGAAAATCCGCAGCTGTGGTAAATATCTGACTTTTTCTTGTAGGTATGGTTGTATTTCTTTGAATTAACGGGGTTATAACTCCACCCAGCGTTTCAATTCCCAGGGTTAATGGCGTTACATCCAGTAATACGATATCTTTTACTTCACCTGCGAGAACACCCCCCTGGATTGCTGCACCCATCGCGACACATTCCATTGGGTCTACTCCTCTTTCTGCTTTTTTACCGACCATATCCTCAACAAAGCGCTGAACACATGGCATCCTGGTCGGTCCGCCAACCAAAATGATTCGAGTTATATTTTCTTTTTTGAATTTTGCATCTTCTATCACTTGTTTCACTGATTTCCTACATTTCTCCACGAGTGGCATTACCAATTTCTCTAATTTTGCCCTCGTTAGAGTCTTGGTCAAATGTTTGGGTCCGGTTTGATCTGCGGTGATATACGGAAGATTTATATCGGTCGTTAGTACCGTAGATAATTCGATCTTTGCCTTTTCTGCCGCTTCTTTCACCCTTTGCACCGCCATCTTATCACTTTTTAGATTAACTCCGGTTTCCTTCTTAAATTCATCCACCAACCAGTTTACTACGGCTTCGTCCATATCCGTTCCACCCAGATGAGTATCACCTGATGTGGATTTGACTTCAAATACGCCTCCTCCAAACTCCATGATGGTTACGTCAAGAGTACCTCCACCAAAATCAAACACCATAATATTTTCCTCCTCCTCACCTTTATCAATACCATAAGCCAGAGAAGCTGCAGTAGGTTCATTTATTATGCGAACAACATCCAAACCAGCTATTTTTCCCGCATCTTTGGTTGCGGTTCTCTGGTTATCATCAAAATAAGCAGGAGTTGTGATCACGGCTTTCTTAACCGGCCCCCCTAAGAATGCCTCCGCATCTCGCTTTATCTTTTGAAGTATGTAGGCTGAGATTTGTTGTGGGCTATACTCTTTACCATTGATCTTGTATTTATAGTCGGTACCTATCTTTCTTTTCGCTTCCATTATTGTCCCTTCCGGATTTGAAACCGCTTGTCTTCTTGCAGGTTCACCTACCAAAAGCTGACCGTCTTTTGTGAATGCAACAACCGAAGGAAACATCTTTCCAGCTATTGTGGCACCTTCTGCCGATGGGATAATGGTTGATTTTCCTCCAATTATCACTGCTGCCTGGGAATTTGAAGTACCAAGATCAATACCTATTATTTTTTCTTTACCTGCTTTTTTTTCAGTCATTTTTAGATCACTAATATTTTTGTATTTAAATTATAAATTATTTTGAAATCTTAACTTTCGAATGTCGAATTACCTTTGAATTGAGCATATATCCTCTTTGAAATTCCGCTATTATAGTGTCTTTTGGTTCCTTGGCATTTGCTTTATCTGCCCGCATCAAAGCCTCGTGATAGTAGGGATCAAACTTTTTACCAAGGGCGTCAATCTTTTTTACACCATGTTTCTCCAGGATCCCGGACAGTTGATCATAAACCATTTCGAGCCCTTGAACATCCTTACCCCCCTCCCGTAATACTGTAATAGCCCTTTCAAGATTATCCAACACATCCAACAACTGGATGATCAATCCCTCATTGGCATATTTTACAAATTCTCTCCGTTGCTCATCCTCTCTCTTCCTGTAATTGTCAAATTCAGCCTGAAGATATTGCAATTCCTCCAGATAGTGCTTTGCAAGTTCTTCTTTCTCTTTCAGTTGCACCTTCAGTTTGTCCGGATCCCCTTTTTTCTCACGTTTCTTGGGTTTAACTCTGCGTTTTGGCATGATCTATTCAACCTTCACGCTAACGCCTTTTTCTCTCTTTTCCTTGGCTCTCTTGACCTTAACTTCCAGAACTCCGTTCTTATATCTGGCTTTTGTCGCGTCCGGTTTCACCTTACAGGGCAGAGAAAGATCCTTATAATATTTCCTATCCGCGGTATCAACTTTTATCGATAGACTCTCCTCGTTTACATCGAGTTTTATATCCTCCCTGGCGATACCCGGAAGTTCCGCTATCACGGTAATATCTTTGTTCCCCTCGATAATGTCTGTCAAAGGTTCTCTTCTCTCGGAGCTATCCGAAGTAGGTACTTCAATACCCGGCACATTTCCAAATTCCTCGATATGAGGCTTTCCATCCGGACCCACACGCATCGAGAAACCATACACATAGGGGCCTCCCTCACCCGGCTTTTTAGAACTCATTTTCCGGGCTTCATCAAGCATTCGGGCCATATTTTCCTCCATATACCTGAATTCTTCATCCATATCCCTAAAAAACTCATCAAATGGCCATTGTCTTCCTCTAAACATATTGATCACCTCACAATTTATCATAAAGAAATCTATCGAAATTTATCAATTTATCCAATCTTATTAAATTAATCATGGGTTTGTACGTATATAAATTAAATTAGAAGAACCCCTTTCGCTTGAGCTCTTTTACTGCCCCACATTCCCTTTTAAAATAATATTTTACTGATGTTACAACTATCCCGGAACAATCAAAACCCCTTAGTATCTTTATGGTGTGGGAAAGTTGATTTTTTTCAATGATCACATTCAGATAAGCTTCTTTTTTATCTTTGATCACATTATACATCTGGGTGCTTAGTAGATTTTCGATCTCGTTTATATCCTCCACTTTTATACTTGTCTTTATTTCACATAGATTCTTGGCATAAATTGCACCCTCAAATCCGTCTATCACTTCAATTATTTTATCTCTTTTCGACCGATCTTTCAATGAATCTGGATTTCCTATCAATCTCGCGGTCGACTGCAATATGGTCCCACCATTCTTGATGACTTTCAGATTATTACTCATTAAGGTGATGCCAGTACTAACCAAATCTGAGATTATGTGAGCTTCTCCTGCCAACGGTAGGGATTCGACCGCACCACTTACTTCGACCACCTCGATGCGATTAATCCCGTATCTCATCAGATAATCCCTCGTGAGGTTTGGATATGATGTAGCGATCCTTAAGGTGGCATCCATACTCATCTCGTACAAATCCTTCAGTGAATTGATATGTAAGGATGTCGGGGCAGCAAGTGCAAGCCAACATCGTCCGAACCCCAGATCCACCAGATCCAGGACATCATCCTGAACGCCACACTC
>DAOVSA010000069.1 GCA_030633635.1 Candidatus Altarchaeota archaeon | reverse complement strand
TGTTCAATTAACAAATTCACAATTTTTTGTTCTCTCTCCGATAATGTCTCAATTATGTCCTTCATCTTTGGTGTTACCGATATTGTGGCAGATTCCATGTGTTCAATGTCCTTTTTTGGGTTTTTTGGTTTATCGCTGGATGTGATTTCTTTTTTTGTCCTTTTCTTGTTTATCGAGAGCAAGACTATCGAAATAAGGACCAAAATAATTATTGCTAGAAATATATCCGCTAGACCCCCTATCGGACTCACAGTTGCCTGTGTCAGGGTTATATTCACTGTTTTAATACCCCCTGCCGTAATGTTTATCTCCGTAAAGCCAACACTACTTCCGAATAATGCAAAGATTCTACAACTACCTACCGGTGCATAATTGATGGAAAACGCCCCGAAAGAATCGGTGGTTGTGTTGGTGTCGCCATAATCCCTCTCACAATCGAGTTTGATCTCGGCATTTACAACCCTTTCGCCCTCTTTATTATAGACATCCCCCCTCACACCTCCAACAGGCAGCATAAATAAATCATCTGTTGTTGTGTTCTCCAGATTTATACAGAATTTATTGGATATGTAATCTTTACCAGGCGTTGCAAAATCATCTATCTTTGCGGTGATTTCCCAGTTTCCGGGATCCAAGGTAAGTATGATCTCACCATTTTCACCGCTATACCTCAGTGTATCCTCTATTGTCCCGGTTACAACTTCATATAGTTCTAAATTTACGTGTTTGTTTATTAGCAGTGCTCCATGTTCCATACCCCTCACTAAAAGGATTAATTCCACCTTGTTATCCTCTATACTAGGGGGTTTAAGTTTAGTTGTTTCTTCAAACATGGATGAAACTGATTCAGCTGATTGTACGGGGTGAGACAGCAGGATAGCAAAAACCAGAAGTATGGATACCTTCAACAATACAGATGATGTAGATACATTCATCGGACTTAAAGTCATGTTAACCCCGCTTTCAACCCTGTTTGATATTAATTTGCCATTTTTCATTGTATTATAAAGTATATGTTGATTGGAATTTTTGTAGTGTGGTCTGAGGGTTCGTAGATGTGGCCAAGCTTTGCTCGGACACATCTCAGACCGAAGGTCTGCCACATTCAAGACCGAAGGTCTTGCATGTGAAACTTTCTGAAGTTTCTTGTATTGATCTTTGATCTCCCTCATAATTTATCATCTCTACTATTATCTATATCATTACCTAACATGGCTGTCCCCGCAAACAAAAATTAACTAGATGTGGCCACAGCAGGTACACCATGTATGCCATGATCAGATTAAAGATCAGTCCCCCGACTACAATCCAATGCTCCTTCCTGTGAATATGATAATACATACTCAAGATAAAAAAACAGGCATAAACTAAGACCAAGAGATAGCCTAAAATATTGATTCCAGTACAGGTTTCTGAAGAGAGGATAAACCACGCGGGAAAAAGAAGCCATATAATCACGGCTATGAAATTCAGAACCGAAAATAGTCGTTTCCCTAACCTATCCCCCTCATTCGGTCTCCGAACATAGGCCCAATTCCTATATACCAAAAATCTAAATATCTTCTTTAAGGTTTTCATTATCTTTATCTCTTTTCATGTATCTCACATCCTCTCAGGTGCTTCAATTCCAAGCAAACCCAAACCATTTTTTATTACTTTTCTGGTCGCATCAACCAACAATAACCGCCTCTCTTCGATACCTTTCCCAGCATCAAGAACTCTACAGTTCTTATAAAACCTACTGAATTCAGATGCAAGCTCATACAGATAATTTGCGATTAAATTTGGCTTCAATTCTTTCGCAGATTTTTCTATAATTTCTGGAAATCTCGCGATTAATTTTATCAACTTTTTTTCCTCTGTCTTCAAATTTAGATCAATTTTATTTATAATTTCATTCATATCTATGTCTTCAACCTTGATTTTCGCATTCTCCAGAATCCTACAGGAACGGGCGTGTGCATACTGGATGTAGGGGGAGGATTCGCCGTCGAAACTCAGGGCTTCTTCCCATTTGAATGTTATTGGTTTCAGGGGGTCCCTCTTGATGAGATGATATTTTATCGCCCCGATCCCTATCCAGGGTGCGATGTCCAAACTCGCGATTTCTCTCTTCTTTATCTCCTTTTTCGCCTTTTCTATGGCATCATCTATCAGTTCATCGACCGAAGCTATCTGGCCCAACCGCGTTGAGAGTTGTTCACCCTCGAAATTAACAAAGGAGAAATGGACAACATCTAATGGTACCTTTATATCATAAAACTCCGTCAAAATCGTTTTTAATTCCTGAAATTCGAATTTGTGGTCTTCTCCCAATACATTTATCAGTAAATCCCCTCTCTTAATCTTTTCAAGATGATAAGCGATATCTTTTGCCAGATAAACTGATGTATGATCGGCTCTTGCCAAAATTGTCGCTTCTACCCGCTTTTTCAGTCCAAATGAAGCCAGGTCCAGGCCAAAACCCTCATCAATAGTTTTTGCGTATTTACTTTCCATAAGAAAATCTATGACGTCTCTGACCTTTTTGATATATTCGCTTTCGAAATCAAAATAATCAAAACTGATGTCCAGTTCTTTGAAGGTTTCTTTTTGCCCGTTTAGGCAAGTATTTGCCACCTGTTTTATCTCCTCTAACGATTTTTGGTCTCCATACTCTGCTCGCTTTATGAGATCTTGCACCCTCCTCTGAAATTCTTCGTTGCTCTCAAATTGCTGGTTACTTGCGACGTATTCAAAGAAGATTTGAAAATCCGGTTTGGACTTATATTTTTTATACCTATCCACCACATTTTTATCGGGCTCTACGCCTTCTTTAAAGCCCTGTGCAATTATGGCGATCTGTTTGCCCACGTCGTTTACATAATAATGTGTTTCTACCTCATAGCCAGAAAACCTCAAAATTCTAACCAGGGAGTCGCCAATTATCGAATTTCTTAACCTGCCGACATGCAGGGGCCCTGAGGGATTAACGGATGTGTGTTCAAGTACAATCTTTTCCTTTTTTTTCTTTAATTTCCCGTATTCCGCTTCCTTGGATTTAATATCATCCATGACGAGTAAAATAAATTCAGAATAGTCTAAAAAGAAATTTATATAGCCATTCACTGCCTCTATGTGCTCTACAACCTTTGGAGGTTTTATTTTTTGCACGAGTTCCTCTGCAATGTCAACCGGGCTTTTTCTCCGCTTGGATGCAAGTTTAAACGATAGAGTAGATGTGAAATCTGCTATTTCTGACTCTTGAATCTCATCCAGTGTTATTTGCTCCTTGGTTGCATCTTCCAATGATTTCCGGATATTTTCTTTGATTTGGATGTACATCTTATGAGATTAAGAATCTTAGTTAAAATTTGATACGATCAACTACCAAGTGATTCCCACAGTTGTAATAGTTGTGTCAGCACTTTCTGTTATCCGAAATTACTTAATAGCATTGAAATATTGATGATCAGAATCGCTGATTATCAAATATCAAATGGAAGTGTGATTTTCACACAGCTGACATCCTCTCTGCCGTATTTAAATATGTAATTGCGAATATTCTAAATATTATATGCTCAAAATGATCAAAAAAGCAAATTACTTGTTTGAGGTAAGTTGGGAGGTTTGTAATAAAGTTGGAGGGATCAATACGGTCGTAAAGTCGAAGGTTCCCCAATTAATTAAGTATTATAAAAATAATTATTACCTGATTGGACCTTATTTTCCAAAAAAAGCGGTCACAGAATTTCAGGATAAGGTTCCACCCGATAAATTAGACGTAATCTTTGAGAAATTAAGGCAGGAAGGTATTGTGTGTCATTATGGAAAATGGTTGATTAATGGCGAGGTCAACACGATTTTGATTGATTATACCAATTATCTTGATAAAAATGATGAGATTAAAGCCAGATTATGGGATAAGTTTGGGATTGATTCTCTGGGTACAGAATTTCATGATTTTGATGAACCAATCCTTTGGGGTACTGCAGCTGGAAGATTTCTCGAGGAGGTTTCAAAATCACCTTCTTTTAAATCAAAGATAGTTTCGCACTTTCATGAATGGCTCAGTGGAGGTGCATTACTCCATTTAAAGGATAAAAATGTCAAAATTGGAACCGTGTTTACAACACACGCGACAGTTTTGGGAAGGGCGCTTGCAGCAAGTAATGTGGATTTATATGACATCTTGGATGAGATTGATCCAGACAAGGAAGCTTATAAAAGATTTGTTCACCCGAAACATCAGATAGAGAAGGCGTGTGCATTAAACAGCGATGTATTTACAACGGTGAGTGAAATTCTCTCTATTGAATCAAGATATCTTCTGAAAAAGAAGCCGGATTTGCTGTTGTTCAACGGTTTGGATAACTCCCAATCCCCAACACTCGATGTTATATCCATAAAACATCTGCTATACAGGGAAAGGATCAAGGAGTTTCTGGTGTATTATTTCTTTCCATACTATTCATTTGACCTAGAAAATGTTCTGATTTATTTCATCTCCGGAAGATACGAATTTCATAAC
>DAOVSA010000039.1 GCA_030633635.1 Candidatus Altarchaeota archaeon | reverse complement strand
TCCTATTCTTCCAACATCATTTATCATAACAACTTGATTAATAATAAAAATCAAGTCTATGATAACCGTGGCAATTCATGGGATAATGGAGCAATTGACGGCGGCAACTACTGGAGCAATCATGTTTGCAGTGGTAATCCAAGTGATGGAAGTCAGCCTTATTTCATTGATAGGGATAGCATAGATCATTATCCCTTTGAGCATAAGGATGGATGGCCTCCCACTTCAACCTCAACCACCACATCCACACCAACTCCCAGTGCAGAGTTTAATATATTGTCTTTTAAGGATGAATCGTCTCTTTCGAACTGTGATTTTTTGGAAGCGAATTGGTTCCTTACAGGTGTTATTGATACTGCGCCATATTATGACTCCACAGTTGGAATTGAGATATCTAATTATGAGAATATAAAGAATGTTGAGATGAAGATCACAACTCATGGAACACCGCCAATTACTTCCATTCACCACATGACAAACGGAGGTAACGGGTTTTATTCAGCACATGTTTCAGCACGACAAATGGTATCTAGCATCCTTTTTACTCTCTTAGGAGCCACTATAGCACAACATGGAACCCTTGTACCTATCGAGGGTCTAATAGACTTCACGCCTCCAATAACTGTTGACGAGTTTATAATTACCGATGTAGATGGAATAGGGCATACAATCCCCTACGTGGAAACAGTATATTCGAGTTCAGATATACCAAGAGAGACAATCCGATGTCTTATACAATTTAATATCCAATCATCTCAGACCTACACAGTTCTTTGCCCTGTGGATATGCTAATTATCGACTCGGAGGGAAGAAGGGTGGGGGCAGTCTATGAAAATGGACAATTTGTGGAAGAAGTGGTTGAAATTCCACACGCAGTCTATACTGGCAGGAAATCAGAGCCAGAATTCATTTTCATTCAAGAGACAACTAAAAACTTGGTACTTAAAATATTTGGGGGGGAAACGGGGGAATATACTCTCATTACACATAAAGCGAATCTTAACAAAACAGTCCATCTCAACGTGGAAGAGGATATACCAATACGTAAATCAGAGATACAAGAATACAAGATAACGGTAGAACAAGAAAATATTTTATTGACTCCACAACCAAGTGGCTTGTCAAGATCAAAGGAGACATCAGTCAAACCTTATACTTTGGCTTACTTGGTAATTGGTTTGGTATTATTTGGAATTCTTGGCTTAGTGTATTGGAAAAGAAAACTATCTAAGAAAGAGAAGATTGAAATCAAGGCAAAGTAAGAAAAAGTAGTAGCAATTGAAGTGATCAAATGAACTGGGGATAATTCATCCTCATCAGCCTCTCGCATGGACCTATTTATAAACTAATTATTCTAACACTAAATCACTACAAACTTGGATGAGTTACTACAATAAAACGTCTACAGTCACATTAAAATAGAAATCGCTCATGTGAACGAAATCTTTGTTATTTCAAAATTCCTCTGGGATTTCAATGTAATAATCCAAGACCCTTTTCATCATCAAACACGAAATCAATATCGTAAACACAGGCTCTCTTGCTCTCATTTATTAGTTTTTTATCCACATACTTAATATATTTTATGTGATAACATTCCCAGATAACTAAACTAACCAGATAACTAAACCAAAGATTAAATTAAGATTAAAATGTCGCAGTTAAATCTACCTGAACTGGAAAAAGAAATTCAAGAGCATTGGAGTGAAAAAGGTGTTTTTCGAAGGGTTTGCGAGGCAAAAAAAGGCAAAAAAAGATTTTATTTCTGCCAGGGGCCTCCATTTACATCCGGGCATGCACATCTCGGTCACGCGTGGAATCACACACTAAAGGATATGATCCTGAGGTATAAAACGATGCAGGGTTATGACGTGTTTCGCAGGGCGGGCTGGGATATGCATGGTTTGCCGATAGAGGTTAAGGTCGAGGAAAAGGTTCTTGGGTACCGGACAAAGAAAGGAATCGAGGAATATGGGATAGACAATTTTATAGGCGAATGTAAGCGATTCGCCATTCAGAATATGAATGTGATGACCCAGCAGTTGCAAAGATTGGGGGTGTGGCTTGATTGGGATGACCCATACATGACCCTGGACAAGAGGTACATGGAAGGTGTCTGGTTTGGCATAAAAAAGGCCCATGAAAAGAATTTATTGTATGAGGATGTGCAGGTCATTCATTGGTGTCCAAGGTGTGAGACTGCAATGTCCGGTTATGAGGTCAGGGAGGAATATAAAGAAGTTAGCGATCCATCTATATATGTAAAGGCTAAATTGGAGAATAAAGAGGGTTTTATTCTGATCTGGACAACCACCCCGTGGACACTTCCTGCAAATGTTGCTATAGCAGTACATCCGGATTCCACGTATGTAAAAGTGAATGTCAACAAAGAGATCTTAATTCTTGCTAAAGATAGATTAGAGGTGCTTGAGGATGAATATAAGATCTTAGAGGAGTTCAAAGGAAAGGATCTGGAGGGATTGAAGTATGAATCGTTTTTGGATATCCCATTACAAAAAATTATAAGTTGCAGGGTTATTACGTCATCAGAATTTGTAACCATGGAGGAAGGCACCGGATGTGTTCATATAGCTCCGGGACATGGTGAGGAGGATTTCACGATAGGAAAATTAAATGATCTTGAAGTGCTCTCTCCGGTCGATGGGCAGGGCAAATTTAGGATAGATCCTTACAATGGCATATATATCAGAGATGCGAACGGGATCATAATAAATGATCTGGAGGAAAACAATAAATTATTTAGAGAGACGACGATAAGTCACAGGTATGCACATTGCTGGAGATGCAAAAGCCCATTGATCCTAAGATCTACGAAACAGTGGTTTTTAGCTGTTTCAAAGATAAGAGATGAATTATTAGATAAAAACAAAGAAATTGAGTGGATCCCGGACTGGATTGGAACCGGAAGATTCGAAAACTGGTTGAGTAATGCAAAGGATTGGTGCATCTCAAGACAAAGATATTGGAATACCCCACTGCCCGTATGGAGGTGTGATTGTGGGCAGATAAAAGTGATCGGATCGATAGAAGAACTGATAGATAACTCAGTTGAGCGTATAGATATCGAGACATTGGATCTACACAGGCCGGCAATCGATGAAGTGAAGTTGAGGTGTGAGTGTGGAAGAGAAATGTCCAGAGTGAAAGATGTCATGGATGTGTGGTTGGATTCTGGTTCTGCATCATGGGCGAACCTGGGTTATCCGCAGGAAAAAGAACTTTTTGAGGAGTTATTCCCAATAGATTTCATAACAGAGGGTAGTGATCAAACAAGAGGGTGGTTTTATTCCCTCTTGGTCGGGTCCGTGATTGCATTTGATCAGATTCCCTATAAAAGAGTCCTGTATCATGGATTTACACTGGATTCAGAGGGTAAAAAGATGTCCAAATCTCTTGGTAATATTATCAATCCATTGGACATTGCAGATGAGTATGGTGCCGATGTTTTGAGGTTTTATATGCTCTATACAACCCCCTGGGAGGATCTAAGATTCTCTATGGATGGTATTGGTTCCGTGTATCGAACGCTAAACATACTCTGGAATGTTCACAATTTCGCGCGAACATACATGGAACTGGACCACTTCGATTCTAATATGAAATATAAATTTACAAATCTTGAGGACCTCTGGATATTATCCAGATTTAACTCTCTCCTGAAAGATGCAACAGATTCTATGGAGAAGGTGCATCCCCACGAAGCCACACGACAAATACAGGAGTTTATTTTCGAGCTGAGTCATTGGTACGTAAAGCTTGCAAGAGATAGAGTCTGGAGTGATCGTGAGGATCCCGGAAAGTTATCAGCTTATTATACCTTGCATTACATCCTGACAAATCTGGCAAAACTCATGGCACCAATAACGCCACATTTATCCGAGCAAATTTATAGCGAGTTAACTGGCGAAGAAAGTGTACATCTATGTGATTGGCCCGTGTTAGATGAAGATAGGATAGATACTGTGCTGGAGAGTAGGATGGCGGTTGCAAAACAGATAATCGAGTGCGTCAGTGCCGCAAGACAAAAGGCAAATATAAAACTCAGATGGCCAATTAAAAGAGTAATTGTCGCATCGAAGGGTGATATAGACCTAGGTGGTGTGGAGGACATAATCTTACAGATGTCAAATGCAAAAGAACTTAAGATTGAAGATATCGAAAAAAGAACGGCAATCAAACCAAATTACCAAATTATGGGTCCAAAATTTAAAGATAGAACCCCGGAAATCGTCAAACGATTGGATGGAATCGATGCAGAGCAGATAAAGGCCGAACTTGATAGCAATGAGAAGTATACGCTGGATGAACTACAGGTCACACTAACAAAGGAGGATTTGATCTTCGAAACCCAATTGCCTGTAGATGTCGTTGCAGAGGAATTCGATGGTGGTGTGGTTTATATAGATAAGAAACTGGATACTAAATTATACTCAGAGGCAATGGGCAGAGAGGTAATCCGAAGAATCCAGGAAATGCGAAAGGAATTAAAACTCAATGAACTAGAGGTTGTAAATGTATCTATTAAATGTGATACGAAGTTTAAGGGATACATAAGAAGCAATAAGAAATCTATAGAACATGAAACCCGAAGCAAAATCAAATTTGGCGGTGCTAAAGGAGCTAAAGGATTTAAAAAGGTTTGGAAGATCGAAAAAAATAAGTTGGAGATAGTTATTGTACGTTCACGGCAAGGATAAATATTGGCCAGATAAGATGAATATCAACCAGATAAGGGGGGATTTTCCAATTCTGAGAGATGGAAGAATCTACTTTGATAACGCTGCAACTACCCTGACACCCCGGCAGGTTCTGGATGCGATGAATGAGTATTACGAGGAATTTAATGCGAACGTACACCGGGGATTACATAAATTTTCTATAATTGCATCTGAGAGGTATGAAGAATCGCGCAAAAATGTCGCAAACTTTATAAACGCTGATTCAGATGAAATTGCATTTTTCAGTAACACAAGCAAAGCAATAAATTTCATTGCATTGAGCCTGGACTGGAAGAAAGGAGACAAAATCGTAACAACTGAAATAGAGCATCACTCAAACCTCCTTCCCTGGTTGAGATTAAAGAGAAAATTCGGGATCAATGTAGAGATAGTTAAAGCGGATGAGAACGGATGTCTAAATATAGAGGATTTTGAGAACGCAATCGATAAAAAAACCAGGCTGGTTGCTTTGACACATATATCAAATGTTACAGGCACAGTATCGCAGGTGAGAGATGTTGGAAAAATTTCTGGAGATAATAACGCGTTGTGTCTGGTGGATGGGGCGCAGTCTGTTCCCCATATAAAAATCAATATAAAAGAGTTAAACTGCGATTTTATGGCATTTTCGGCACATAAAATGCTTGGCCCGACCGGGATTGGTGCGGCATATATCAAAAAGGATATCTCAGAGGAATTGGATCCCGCTTGCGTCGGTGGTGGCACCGTCGATTATGTTTCTTTGGATGATTATACACTTTTAGAGCCACCTCAAAGGTTTGAAGCCGGAACCCCGCCAATAGCAGAGGCTATCGGATTTTCAAGGGCCGTTAGATACCTAGGAGATATAGGAATGGAAAAGATCGAAAAATACGAAAAAGAGTTGACTAAATATGCAATTAATCTCCTTGAAGATATTGATGGATTGGATATTTATGGAACTTGCAAACCAGGAGTTAGGCGAATCGGGATAATTCCATTTAATATCAGGGGTATTAACGCTGATGACTTGGCATCGATCCTGGATTCTCACGGAATAGCAGTTAGATCAGGGCATCACTGTGCAATCCCATTGATGGAAGTACTGGGGATAAAAGAAACTGTCAGAGCATCATTTTATCTTTATAACACCAAGGAAGAAATTGAACAGATGATTTCGGTTTTTGGGAAGATTTAAATTAAAATTAAAGAAATTATTT
>DAOVSA010000045.1 GCA_030633635.1 Candidatus Altarchaeota archaeon | reverse complement strand
ATAACATTCCACTCTGGCACGAGCGTGATCTGACGAACTCCTCCTGTGAAAGGATCATAATCCCGGAATCATGCATCCTTACCGACTACATTTTGAATTTTATGATCCAGTTGTTTGAAAATCTAAGGTTTAATTATGAAAAAATCGAACAGAATATTAATCTGACCAGGGGGCTGGCATTGGCTGAATCTGTGATGATATCACTGACCAAAAAAGGGATGGGGCGGCAGGAATCCCATGAACTGGTCCGTGAGTGTGCTATGGAATGTTATGATAAAAACGTTGATTTTAAAGATGTTCTAGTGAAAAATAAGGAAATCGAAAAGTATCTGAATGAAAAAGAGATACTTGATGCATTAAACCCGGAAAATTACATAGGAACCGCCGTTAAGCAGGTTGATAGGGTTTTGAAGGAGTTAAGTTAAAAGAGTAACCCAAGATCAAGAGGAAAATGCAAATTTATGATGTGATTCACGGTTATCAGCCTTTTACAACTGATCTTATCTCCCCATGGGTTTCTACCAACCTGGATAATACCTTCTTACCAACTTCCAGAGCAATGGGTCAGGGTTTAATCCGAAGAAATGTTCAGCTACAGGGTTGGACGATAGATGCTTGGCTTAATTCACCCATGAGCCAAACAGCAAAGAGGGTTTTAAAGAACCTCAAAAAAGCTTATGGTGATGGATATATCGAAATCGGCTCGAGTGCTTATTCCCATCCGATCCTTCCTTTACTGAGTGATATGTTGGCTTACGCAGAAATTAAAGCGGATTTTATGACTGTAACGGAAAACCTCGCAGAGCCTTCATTTTTCTGGTTTCCGGAGTGTGCCATGAACCAGAAGATCTTGGAAATACTGCATATTAAGTTCCCGAAGTTAATCCCTGTTATACCTGACAGGTGCATCGATGCCAATAAATCCATGTTTGCGAAAATCGTTTATTCGGATAAAAGTGAAGGTAGGGCATTTATCTGTAACGTTTTACTAAAAGATGTCCTGATGAACGCGATAGTTTACAAACGGCCGGATTATGTTCCCCAAAAGGTTGACTGGAGTAAAGCCAAGGTATCAATGCGCAATGGAAAATATTTCACCGAGGTAGTCGATCTAATCGATCCGACAGACAGACACATCCTGGTCAGAGACTGGGAAAATGGCGAATCAAGGGATGCATTAATCCAAATTGGCAACAAAAAAGAAGTTAAGGCTTTTATGGAGGTAAAAGATTCCGTGGAATTTAAATTATTCAGAGAAAATGAAGATTTCGACATTCAAATTAAAATTGAAGACATTAAACCCGCTTGTTGGGAACCGTTATCCACTAAGGAGGATCCTTTTCCCTACTGGACACCGGCAACCACCACCGAAGCGAAGAAAGAGATCGTTAATTGCTGGTTGGGTATTTTGGGGTTGTATGATAATATCTTTCAGGAAATCATTCTATGCAAAACTAGTGCTGAGCCCGGCTGCTTAAATAAGAATCTGGATCTGGTTGATGAGGCTTTTAGGGATGTAAAATTTCTTGAAATTTTTAAGCAGACCAGTCCTGCTTTACTTTCATGTCTGCCGTGGCACATTCTTGCAAGAGAAGAATGGGAACGATTTCCAGAATTTCCCGTGCAATTAATTGAATTCCTGGTAAGACCATTGATTACCCAACTAATCGAGTATCATTGCGAGGTAACAGGCAGAGAAAGCGATAGTGTAGTGATTCTAAAAAACATAACGGAAAAATTATTGTCTTCTTATAGGCCATTATAACTGGATGAGAGTTCATTGCTGAGGTTTAAATGAGTATTCTCCTCGTGATCGATATAATCCATATTGGCTTCACCAAACCAGTATGATTTTTCCTTTTCATCAATACTAAATTCATGTTCAGTTTCTATGTTCAGTTCTCTGGCAATTAACGCTTAACTTCCAAGATTTTCCTTCTGCCCATGGTTTGCAGGCATAGAACCTCTACACCCTCAGATAGGCCGCTAATATCCTCCGGCATTGGTAATTCAAATATCTCGTAAGTCTCCATATCCATGAGCTGGACCTGGTCGTGAACAATCGATACTACCTGGGCGATGACCTTGTTGATTACTGGCACGGTTATTTTGTGTCCAGCAGGCTTGATTATACTTCTCTTGCGATTGTCAAACAGTCCGATTCCCTCGATTCTCACCTTTGCTTCACCATGTTTCCCTGGCTTGGAACGTATGAGATCACTTACCTTACATGCTTCATCGTCTATAACAGCGTATCTTCCCTTTTTCAAATCTCGAATCTCGATTATTTTTCGTTCATCCATCATTTTAATTTTATTATTTCTATATTATTCGAGTGATTATATTAATCTGCATATTAATCTTTGATTTCAAATGCCCAATACGAGCCTAATACGAACGTCAACTTTTCAAGATCCAAACTTCTTGCTTTTATTAATCTGATCCAGGATCACTGGAATAACATCCATGCCCCGAATCCGGTGTAATCCTCCTCTATACATCTCTCGTTCCGTGAATTCCCGGACTTTATCGGTTATAAAGTCACCATTCCATAATACGATCGGGGCAGGATCTGCAGTGTGATCTCCAAGATCTGTTGAGGTGGTATGATCCGCCAAAATAGTTACTAGAGTATCCTCTACGTGCCTGGATATGTAACCAATCATCTCATCCACTCGCTCCAATACCATTATCTTTTCTTTCACGTTTTTGTCGTGACTTACCTCATCAGTTCCTTCGATATGAAGCAAAACAAAATCGTGGGTTTTTAGTGCATCTAATGCGGCCTTTCCTTTTGCCATAAAGTCGGAATCGATATGTCCGGTGGCTTCCGGTACGTCGATAATGTCCATACCTGCCAGATGTCCCATTCCCTTAACCAAACCGATCCCTGAAACAACTGCGCCCCTCAACCCATATTTTTCGTAGAAATTTTCCAGTCTTGGTATTACACCGGCACCTCTGGGCAAAATTATATTTGCTGGCATTTTTCCTTCCTCTTTTCTCTTTGAATTGACCGGGTGATCTTTCAGTATTTCATAAGATTTTTTAATGAACTCATTTAATACTTTTGCAGTTTTTATCGACCCCCTATCATCATCTAATGGTTTAATCTCTTCTATTTTTTTACCTTCTTCGGTTGTAGCATCCTCAACGCTTGGAGATAAATCGTCATCCCTCAAAAGTAAGACACACCTGTATCCTGCTGAATTTTTAAGTTTGAACTCAACTCCCAGGTCTATTTCATTCAGTGTTTTTTCCAAGTACTCTGTTCCTTCAGAAATATGACCAGCAGTTCTATCCAACAGAACGAAATCATCATTTACTGTTGCGTAATTACATCTCAGACAGATATCATCCTCCTTGAATTTAATTTTAGTTCCAGCAACCTCGAGTGGGCCTCTACCAGTATAAACATCGTATGGATCATAACCAAGTATTGACAAGATTGCGGTGTCTGAGCCGGCCCTCTTTCCAATACCAAGTGAATCCAAAAGTCCACAAAGTCCCTCTTTTGCCATCTGATCCAAATTCGGGATGTTCGCTATTTCCAGTGGTGTTTTTTTGCTCTTGTCTTTATACGCCTTCAACTCACGATCCGCCATTCCATCAATTATTATCATCAGGGATTTCATATTATCACATATCCTACATTATACCATACATTAATACCTGATAGCAAGAGATTTTTGCGTCCATCTGAATTATCCTTTTCTTTTTTGGTTGTTCCACAATTGATTAACTTCTTATCAGCTATTTTAATTGAAAAGCTTGGGGTCGGAGGGATTTGAACCCCCATCGGCGGGTACCTTCATTACCATTCGTCACTGGAATCTAAGATTCCTCAGCGCTCCAGGAATTGTATTTACTGGAGCCCGCTAGGATGCCTGATTACCCCACGACCCCGTGAGCTATAAGCGGATCAGTATATGTCATCGAGCCGGAAGGGCGAAGATGGCATCTTTCTCGTCGGGAAAATCCGATCTAGGATGCCTGATTACCCCATTGACCCCATGAGTGATAAGTGGATCAGTATATGTTCTATATCTTCTTTGTACTATCTTCTCATTAATTAATTATTAATCTCTTTGTATAAATATCTGTGGAGATTATATAATGAGATATAAAGCAAGATGTCCGACTTAGAGATCAAAATAGGCTTGGAAATCATTGTTTCACAACCCTTTCTTTTAGGAAAAGAAAGCGTTGATGGAAAGAAAAGGAATTCGCCTTCGGCGAATTCAATGGACTAAATATATGAAAATGAGTTTGAGAGTTTTGCTTCGGAGGGTGAAGGCATTAAAGGATATAGTATCTGGGCGTATCAATGAAAATAGAGGTAAAGAAGTGGAATTATCCTCTGGAGACCTACTAATAGAGAACTTTATAGATGTTTACCGCGAAATCATTGAAGAAACAGGTAAAAAATTTCGACTATCACATGAGTTATACGATTATGTCAATAAACACATTGAACTACAAAAGAATACAGAAAATGCTTCCTCTGAGATAGATAAGACGTGTAATCTGATTTTATTATCATGTAGTAGAGGGGGGTTCAGTCATTGTAGTTTAATAGAACTTTATGAGGTTTTATGCCTGATGGAATCTCATTTGGATGTATTAGATGAACAACAAAGCATAGAAAAAATAAAAACTGAAAACGAATCTTTAAAAACACAAGTAAAAGACCTCAAAAGGGGTTTGGGGTTTTATTGTGCATGGATAGGTCGAAATTGTGACCTATACATTGAAAAACAAAGCGGGTGCTTTGTTATGTATGATTACGAACTAAAAGATTTTGAGGGCATAGTAACTGGAGTATTAAAGAAGGGGGATATAAACTTGGAGTTTAAAACAGGGAAAACCATAGAAACCATAGGTAGTGGAGGCACTCATTGTACGAAAATATGTACCCCTATCAGGTCTTCCAAAATTTGTATCGCAGATGTATCCGAGGAAAACACAAATGTCGGATTAGAGATCGGTATAGCAAAGAGATTCAACATACCCGTTATTTTTACTGTGAATACAAGCAAAATCAAAAATATCGAGGATTTATCATTTGATGTGCAAGGATTTGATTGTGTTCTTTATGAGAACACAATAGAATTGGATAAAAAACTGACTAATAAGATAAAGGAAACCCTCAAAAATGTCTGACCTAAACCTTAAAATCGGCCTGGAAATTCACGTTCCTTTGAAAACGAATCGTAAACTTTTTTGTAATTGCCCCACCAATTATTATGCGGTAGACAAGCCAAATGTAAATACGTGCGAGGTTTGTACAGGCATGCCAGGTGCAAAACCATTTCCATTGAATGAAAAAACACTGGTAATGGGTGTGATGATCTCCAGATTACTAAACTGTGAGATTAATCTGGGAAAGACGTACGTGAAAAGGAAACACTATAGCTATCCAGATCTTCCGAGTGGATATCAAAGGACATCAGAACCAATCGGCATAAATGGTGAGCTGAACGGCGTTGGGATATGGGAAGTTCATCTGGAGGAAGATCCCGGAAGATATGATCTAAGTACCGGCAGAGTGGATTATAACAGGAGT
>DAOVSA010000139.1 GCA_030633635.1 Candidatus Altarchaeota archaeon | reverse complement strand
GTTCGAGAAAGGAAAGATCAAATGGGCGTATGAGGAGATGTATAACAGAATTTTTGGAGATTCCTGACTTTTTCTAACCGCCAGACAGATCCTTGACCCAACACCACCAAATAACTCTTGACCTAACCGCCAGACAGATCCTTGACCTAACCACCAAACAAATCCTTGACTTAACCCCCTAATAACTCCTTCACCCAACCACCAAACAAATCTTAAAACCCCCTCAATAAATCCTTAATCTAACCACCAAACAAATCTTAAAACCCCCTCAATAAATCCTTAATCTAACCACCAAACAAATCCTTGAATATACTGAGTCCGGCAACAAAGGTACCTATACTGCTGCCCACATTTGCAAAGACAACTACCAGCAGGATTTTTGTGATCCTGTTTTGCCATAGACTTCTAACATCATTTAATTTAGCGAGTCCTTCAAAGTCTTTTACTCTTGGTTTTCTTACCCATATCTCTATCATCCCTGCAACCCACCCGGCAGCGATCATTGGATTTAAGGATGTAAAAGGAGCGGCAAGAAATGCACCCAATATGGTTAACGGGTGGCCCAATGCGAGCATGACCCCGATCGCTGATAATACTCCATTTATCAAGAACCATTTTATGGCGGAATCCAAGACAAATTCCCCTCCTTTCAAATGAAATCCAAATGCGACAA
Organism: Candidatus Altarchaeota archaeon; assembly: GCA_030633635.1. Lineage (GTDB taxonomy): Archaea > Altiarchaeota > Altiarchaeia > IMC4 > DAOVSA01 > DAOVSA01. The sequence goes on along the minus strand of DAOVSA010000139.1, from coordinate 2,130 downwards.
TTCCCACGATAACCAGGGGCACCAGATATCCTATATACTTTAATTTATTTCCCCCTTTTGGAGTTTTTTCCAGATCCGCTATATTGATTTTCTCCACGTTTTTTACTTCTGCCTCTGATGCTGTCTGGATAATAGTTTTTATACCCTCAACATGACCTGCACCAATCACAACCACTATCTTTTCCCCTTTACACAGAAGGATCTTATCTGCTATATATACATTTCGTTCATCGATTAAGACCTCTTTTATGGAGGGTATCTCTCTTGAAAGTTCATCCATCAGTTCGGTCATTATATCTTTTTCTTTGAGTTTTTCTATCAGTTCCTCATCAATTTCCTCTCCCCCAAAGAATCCATAAATTAACTCAAAGAGCAACTTCAGTTTTTCCCTTAAAGACATTCGATCTATTGCCCTTTTCAGGGTGATCTGGATATCCCTGTCAAGCAATTCAACACCTATATTATTCTCTTTTGCTGTGTTTATTGCTTCTATCATCTCAGATCCGGGTTTAATCCCGATTTTATCCCCAATTTTCCTCTGAAAAGCAGATAGTAAAAGGGTTATGAGAAACAGGTGGGTTTTTCCTTCCTTGATTATATCTGTGATATGTATATCCTCCCATTTCTGCTCTTCACTTGTTAGCGTTTCATATCTCTGTTCACATAATTCCACACCAACTATATCTGGTTTTTCCTCAAGAATTGTTTCCCTCACGAGATCCACACTTTCCCTTGAGATGTGCGCGGTACCTACGAGGATGATTTCTTTATCCTTAATCTTTAGTCGCTCTATATCGTCCATTATTAATCGTTTAAACTTGTTGAGATATTTTATCAAATGCGGGTCTATTTTTCCCAGCATATGGCATATTAATTATACGACCCCATATTGATAAGGGAGATGAACACCGTAACCGAAACCAAGGACCGGATTTTTTTAAAAAGGAAATTTAAGTCCTATTACTGGAAAAACAGGGTTTTAGCACCATCTCAAATCGAAAAACGAGAATTCGGGGTCGGGACACTCGAGGAAAAAATCAAATTTCGCCATCGATCGTTCAAGTCAGAACTAGAGTTGCAGGATTATCTGCGAAGGGAAGCCCCCTACTACATCTCCTACTCCACCGCATATTATGAATTTCCCGCAAATCAACCGATGCCAGAGAAAAACTGGCTTGGATCCGATCTGATATTCGACTTGGATATGGCTATGGATTTTTTTGATTCTATCAAACTGGATAAAGTGAAGGAAGAGGCAATGAATCTGATCGATTTTTTAACATCTGATTTTGGATTTTCCAGAGATGATTTAGATATAAATTTTAGTGGAAGTAAGGGATACCACATTCATCTATCAAATGATGAGATTAAAGGATTGGGGGGCGATGAAAGGCGTGAAATCGTGGACTATGTGACTGGAAGCTCGTTGAATTTGAATTGTTTTATGGAACGGGAGCATGCCGATGGTTTAGTTGTGGATCGTGGCGGGAGGTATAATAAGGACGTAGTAGGTATCATAAAAGGACCTAAAGAAGGGGATCCTGCATGGTCCGGACGAATTTACGATGTAACTATGGATTTTATTACATCTGATATTAACAAACTTCAGGGTATGAAGGGAATCGGTCCAAAGAAAGCAGGATTAATAGTTAAGGATAAGGAACAGAATGTCACATCACTGAAACGCGGGATGTGGAAGGGTTTTATCGATTTTACCCCTATGATGCAGCAAATGGCAATTAAAGAGCATGCAGTGAAATTAACGGGAGATACGGACAAAATGGTCACAATCGATACCCGTAGATTGATAAGACTTCAGGACACTCTCCACGGCGGAACGGGACTTAGGGCTGCGAGGATAAAAATGAAAGACCTGGAAAAATTTGATCCACTAAAAGATGCGATAGCTTTTAGTGATGATACGATGCTGATAAATGCAAAGTCCCCGGAATTTGAACTAAATGATCAGACATTTGGGCCATTTGACGGCAAAGTAGAGGTTCCTGAGTATGTTGGGATCTATTTACTGCTTAAGGGTGCCGGAAATATCATATCTTAGATAAATTACCATATCGTAGATAGATCACCCGATGTATCATAAAAATATACCAAGTATCCCACAAGATTTAT